>JAUXHH010000023.1 GCA_030621655.1 Desulfobacterales bacterium | reverse complement strand
CGTAATTATTGTTCAACTCTAATAGCGAGTTTAGGTTGCCTGTTTATGCAAGGAAGAGTGAGGCTCGCTATACAGTTAGTATGCGAGACTCTCGATGACGAAGCAGAGACGGCAACATCAACTCGTTATTCCCAGTCAGGGCGCAGATGTAACTCTGTGAGCTGCTTCCTGGATACTGAGGCTGGTGCCTCGGTTAGTGGGCAGGTTGCCTTCTGGGTCTTTGGAAAGGCTATGACGTCGCGGATCGATTCCCGTCCGGTCAGAATCATGAGAAGACGGTCAAGTCCAAAGGCAATGCCTCCATGGGGCGGAGCGCCAAGTTCCAGAGCCTGCAGGAGAAATCCAAATTTATCTTCCGCCTCGTCCCTGCTGATTCCCAAAGCGTTAAAGATTGTATCCTGAAGCTCTTTCTGGTGGATACGGATACTGCCTCCGCCAATTTCAACTCCATTCAAAACCAGATCATAGGCCTTGCTGCGAACACGCCCAGGATCCTTTTCCAGGAATTCCACATCCTCTTCTTTGGGCGCTGTAAAAGGATGATGCACTGCTGTGTGCCTTTTTTCTTCGTGGTCATACTCCAATAAGGGAAAGTCAACGACCCAGACAAAATTAAAAGAGGTCTTATCAACCAGGCCAAGTCTCCTTGCCAGCTCCAAGCGAAGTTCCGACAATGCCTGGTGAACAATGACCCCCTTGTCAGCAACAAAGAAAAGGATATCATTTTCTTCTGCACCCAGTTCACTGCTTATTGACTCACGCTCCTCATCGGTGAAAAACTTGGTGATGGGCGACTGCCATTCGCCTGCAGCCTTTACCTTAACCCAGGCGAGCCCCTTGGCCCCGAACTGCCCTACATATTCAGTAAGGACATCAAGCTCCTTACGTGAAAAATCTCCGCATCCCTTGGCATTGATACTTTTCACCAACCCGCCCTTCTTAACCACGGACTTAAAAACGTTGAAACCGCAATCCCTGACAGTCTCAGTCAGGTCAACCAGTTCGAGACCAAATCTCGTGTCTGGCCTGTCCGTGCCAAAACGGGCCATAGCCTCTTCATAATTCATCCTGGCAAATGGAGGGGTCAGCTCACTGTTGAGAACATCTTTGAACAACCGCAGCATCATACCTTCAATTATTTCATAGATGTCTTCCTCTTCAATAAAAGAAAGCTCCATGTCAATCTGAGTAAACTCAGGCTGTCGGTCGGCCCGGAGGTCTTCATCCCGAAAACAGCGGACAATCTGATAGTATTTGTCCATTCCGGACATCATCAAAAGCTGCTTGAAAAGTTGCGGAGACTGCGGCAGGGCATAGAATTTCCCGGCATTGACCCTGCTTGGAACCAGATAATCTCTTGCCCCTTCCGGAGTTGAACGGGTCAGGATCGGTGTTTCAATTTCAAGGAAATTGTTTTCATCCAGGTAGGTTCGAACAGACTGGGACACCTTATGCCGGGTGATCAGATTTGAGGCCATGAAGGGACGTCTCAGGTCAATATATCTATATTTAAGCCGCAGATTTTCCGAAACTTCGACATCCTCATCCAGTGGAAACGGAGGGGTAAGGCTGGAGTTTAATATCCTTAATGTGTCGACCAGAACCTCAATACCGCCTGTTTTAAGGTTGGAATTCTCCATGTCCGGAGGCCGTCTTTCCACCCGACCCTGTATAGCGATAACCCATTCACTTCGCAATTGATGCGCCTTGGTATGAACCTCGGCATGGATCTCAGGATTGAAAACAACCTGGGTGATACCCCAGCGATCCCGCAGATCGATGAATATAACCCCGCCATGATCACGCCGTCTCAGCACCCAACCCATCAGGGTGACAGCCTCTCCAACATTATCCACTGCAAGATCATTACAGGAATGACTCCGTTTGAGTCCCCCCATGGATTCCATTTGATTACTCCTCAGTTTTTGTAAACAGTACAATCATTCAGGACAGTCCTGCTTCCTGGCCGAGCACTGTATTTTATTTCTACTGTATTCTATTTCTATTGTTACTTGATTTTTGTTTTGATAGCGGCGGCCCAGTTTTGGAAATCAGTTGCAAGTTCAACAAATTCCTGCTCACCGGAAAGCATATCCTTCAGGGCCACTTCTCTATTTTCCAGCTCATTTTCACCCAGGATGAGTGCAAACCTGGCCTTCTGTTTATTGGCCTGTTTCATCTGGTTTTTCATGCTCCGTCCCTCATGGTCCATCATTACCCGCACCCCAATAGAGCGAAGCATCTGCATCAGGTGGAATCCCTTTTTATAGGCGGCCTCCCCCAGGGTGACAAGAAAAAGGTCAAGACCAGGGGGGCTTTCAAGCTCATCTTTTTGGCTTAACAGCATGGCCAGCCTTTCGATGCCCATGGCAAAACCTATGCCAGGCACATCCGGGCCGCCGAGTTGTTTGACCAACCCGTCGTATCTCCCTCCTGCCCCAATGGCGCCCTGGGCACCAAGTTCAGTAGTTATCAATTCAAAGGCTGTCCTGGTATAGTAGTCAAGTCCCCGCACCATTGAAGGATTAACAGTATAAGGCACACCAAGAAGATCCAGTGCCCCCTTGACTTCATCAAAGTGGGTGCTGCATACCCCGCAAAGATGTTCAATAATTGATGGCGCCGAAGTATACTGCTCCTGGCAATGATCGCTTTTGCAATCAAGCACACGAAGCGGGTTGGTGACACTGCGACGCTGGCAGTCTTCACAAAGATGCTCCAAGCGCTCTTTAATAAATTCCTGTAATTTTGCCTTGAAAGACGGTCGACAGGCAGCACATCCCAATGAATTTATCTCAAGGCTTGCCTCCAAACCTATTTCCTGCAAGAGCTGCCATGCCATGGCCATAACTTCGGTATCTGTCATGGCGCGGTCTGAACCGAGCACTTCCACGCTCATCTGATGGAACTGTCTCAGGCGCCCCTTCTGGGGTCTTTCATGCCTGAACATGGGGCCAATAGTGTAGAGGCGCTGCACAGAACCTCTAACATAAAGACCGTTTTCGATATACGCCCTTATCACCGAAGCAGTTCCTTCGGGCCGCATGGCCAGAGAGGCGCCATTACGATCCTTAAAGGTGTACATCTCTTTTTCGACAATATCGGTGCTCTCGCCAATAGTGCGGACAAAAAGTTCTGTCTTCTCCAAGATAGGAACTTTAATCTCTTCAAAGCCATACCTGTGAAAAATGTCCCGGGCCTTCCTTTCTATGACTTGCCAGAGGCCAACCTCATCGGGCAAAATATCCTTGAAGCCTTTTAAAGCTTTTATGCTCAAAATAATCTCCTAATTACAACAGAAATGTATTAGAATATAAAAATAAACGGACAACTTTACTCGTACCGGCATCAAAAAGTCAAGCAATGTCCCCTGCAGAAGCACGCTTTGACTTGACAAAATACCAGAAGATGGGCATATTCCTCCGGTGTTAGCGAAAAATAATACCTTTTATTCATGAAACCAAACCATTTGATTTTAATTAATAATTTACAACATCAGTATTGTTGCAATACAATTAACGGAACACTTCGCACGAAATTCTATAGTATTTCCGCAGTGTTAATTACCACATGAAATTACCCCCACTCACAATTGGACCATTCGTTGCCCCTGTCCCCCTTATCCAGGGAGGGATGTCTATCCGGGTCTCTACCTCTGACCTTGCAATACCTGTCGCAAAATGTGGCGGCATAGGCACAATCGGAGGTTCTGCAATTCCCATAGATGAACTCCAGGCCGACATCCAAAAAGCAAAGGACGCTACAAAGGGCATTATTGCGGTGAACATCATGTTTGCCATGAAAAATTTTTACCAGCTTGTCAAAGCCTCGATTGAAGCCGGGGTCGACATGATTATCACCGGCGCGGGATTTTCCAGGGATGTCTTCAAGATTGGCAAGGAGACCAATACGCCAATCGTTTCCATCGTCTCTTCACCAGCCTTTGCCAGGCTTGCAGAAAAGCTGGGTGCTGCCGCCATTATTGTTGAAGCCAAGGAGGCAGGAGGACACCTGGGAACAGACATTGCCTTGCGGGACCTGTTTCCCAAAGTCCGCAAGGTTATAAAAAAAGTGCCGCTCATTGCAGCCGGCGGCATAACCAACGGTTATGAGATGGCTGAAATGATGGATAAATACGGTGCTGACGGAATTCAAATCGCCTCCCGTTTCGTTTTGACAAACGAATGCTCGGTTTCCGATGCCTTCAAACAGGTCTATCTCAATGCCAAAAAGGAAGATGTGGCCATTGTCCATTCCCCTGTTGGACTGCCTGGCCGAGCCCTCAGAACCCCATTTGTTAAAAAAATGGAGGCAGGCAAAGAAATCAAAGCCAAGAACTGCAAGTACAAGTGCCTGAAAAAATGTGATCATTTTTATTGCATCTCTGACAGATTGAGAATGGCAAGGGATGGAAACGTTGATGAAGGCCTTGTTTTTTCAGGAGAGAATGTCTACAAAATGAAAGACATACTCTCGGTCAAAGAAGTTTTTGACATGTTTACCTCCCAGGCTGAATCTATCTATAAAGAACCAGCAGCCTCCTGAATCCTAATGTTATCAGGCAAAAAAATTTAAGCCATGCCTACTTCCCCGGGAACAGGAAGCAAGCCAGTTGACAATATTCCAACACCACGCATCATTCCCAGGTCAAATCATCCAATATCGAGAAAAAATATTGACCGGGAGGCGCTGAAGGTACTGTACCGCCTGCGGGATGCCGGCTATATTGCCTACCTGGTCGGTGGTGGGGTTCGAGACCTTTACCTTGGAAAAACCCCAAAAGATTTTGACATCAGCACCAATGCCAAGCCCGGACAACTCCGTAAGATTTTCAGAAACAGCCGCCTGATCGGCAGACGCTTCAGGTTGGTACAGGTCTTTTTTCATGGCAGCAAAATCGTCGAGGTTTCAACTTTCCGCTGTAGGAGTGAGTACGATTTAAATGGCGGCAGCAGCAGCGCTAAAGAAAAGGTTCTGGCAGCCAATAACACCTTTGGGTCCCCTACAGATGATGCCTTTCGACGCGACCTGACTATTAATGGCCTTTTCTACGAAATAGAAAACTCCAGCATCATAGACTACACTGACGGGGTCAATGACCTGGAACAGGGTATAATCCGTTTTATCGGTGAACCGGATATAAGAATCCAGAGGGATCCGGCCAGAATGATGCGGGTTATTCGCCATGCAGCACGTAACAATTTTACCATCGAACCTGACACCTGGCAGGCTATCATTGACCACAAAGAAAAACTGATTCTCTGCCCAATTTCCCGGATCCGCGATGAGCTGATGAAAGATCTCCGCAGTACTGCCTGCAGGGACTGGGCGGAACTGGCAATGGACAGCGGTATTTTTTATGTGCTTTTTCCTTTTTATAAAGATATTCATACCCCGCCGGAAAGTATACAAAATCGCAAGCTGTTTCTTGCCATCCAGGCGGTTGTTGCCCGGTTGCATTCCAGGGGCATGAATCTGCCGGATCAATTAATCTTTTCTTTGCTCCTTGTTCCCTGGGCGATAGCAGAGTTCGACCTCTTGAACAAAAACTGCAAAGGACCTGAATTCCACCGTCTACTAAAAAAAATAAGGATACGCCTCGATAAAATCCTTGGGCCCATGAGCATCAAACGCGCACACAAGGAAAGCATAGCGCTGCAGATGGTTACCCTGCCGCAGTTTCTGCGCTATGCAAAAGAGAACAGTTGGCCGAAATGGTTGAAGAAAAAAAGTTATTACCGGGAATGCGATCTGTTTTTTCGAATTTTTTTAGAAGCCACTGCCGGCAAGAAGATCCCGGAGCATGTCATGGCCGAATCAATCAGTCAATTTGCAAGCAAGGTTAAACGCAAGCCCACCAGAAAACGAAAATTTAAAAAAAGGGGGGGCTCCGGACCGGCTTTTACCGGTAAAAAACGCGGGTCCATTTTCGGGTTGAAGAAATAATCCTCAACAATCTAACTTGAGGGCTGGAAATGATGGAGCTGATGAAAAAATTTCTTCTTGAAAGGGAAAAAGCAGGAACGCTGCGGAAATTATCACCTTTAATCAGACTTGGCCAGGGCTGGGTCAGGCTGTTGGACTCTGAGGATGAACTGCAGGACTTTTCATCCAATGATTACCTTGCCCTGTCGGAGCACCCTGAAGTAATTGCTGCAAGCAGAAAATATCTGGAAATGTTCGGGGCCGGAGCCGGGGCGGCTCGATTGATGAGTGGCGACATGGAAATCAACCACCTCCTGGAACAGGAAATTGCACCGTTTAAATCCAAAGAAGCTTCCCTGACTTTCGGCAGCGGCTACCTGGCCAATACCGGCATCATTCCTGCCCTGGCAGGAAGGGGCGATCTCATTATTACCGACCGCTTGAGCCATGCAAGCATCTATGACGGCTGCATGCTTTCAGGTGCAAGAACCATACGGTTCAGACATAATGACCTGGAGCATCTCGAACAGATTCTGAGTGAAAAACGCAGCCAGTTCAACAATATACTGGTTGTCGTCGAATCCATATACAGTATGGACGGAGACCGTTGCCCCTTAGCCGATCTTGTGAGTCTGAAAAAGCGCTACGGTTTTTTATTAATAGTTGACGAGGCCCATGCCACTGGATTGTATGGCCCTAACGGCTCTGGCATCATCGAGGAGGATAATGTCAGCGATGGAGTGGATATTGCCATGGGAACCTTTGGCAAGGCTCTGGGCAGCTATGGCGCCTATGCAGCCGCCTCGCAGGAAATTGTCGATTTTTTAGTTAACAGGGCCCGTACCTTCATATATTCCACTGCATTGCCTCCGGCTGTTGTGGGTGCCAATCTCGCTGCTCTATACCTCATCAAATCAGAACCGCAACTGCGCCTTGACCTGCATCAGAAAGTTGCTTTCTTTAAAAAACAACTTCGTAAAAACGGAATAAAAGATGACCCTGGCCCTTCCCAGATTATTCCTGTCATGATTGGTGACAGCGCTAAAGCCCTTGCCATAGCTGAAGAACTTCAGAAAAACCATATTTATGTCAAGGCTGTCCGCCCACCCACCGTGCCGGAAGGTTCAGCCCGTCTGCGGTTCTCCATCACCAGATATCACCAGGAGTCTCATCTGAAAAAATGCGCCAAGAGCCTGGCTGGTGCCTTACACAAGGTATCTGTTTAAGACCTTTTAGTTTCCAGGCCTTGCCTGTCTTTCTCATATCCTATATAGACTAAAGTCCATGAACCATTCATTTCTAAATATTGACCACGGTCTTGACACTAAAGCGCCCACCGTTTTTTTGCCGGGCTGGGGTTTTGACGGCAGAATACTTCGGTTGCTCAAACCATCACCGAACTGGATCTGTCCGGAAATCACCCTTGATCCTGAAACTTTTGAACCGGATCTGTTGCATTTTCTTGTTACAAAAAACATAAAACCCATTCGCATTATAGGATGGTCCATGGGGGCCATGCTGGGACTCGATTTTGCTGCCAGGTATCCGGAAAAGGTTGAATCGCTTATACTTGTTTCACTCCGCTCCCACTGGCCCGGGCAGGAAATTAAAAAACTGCAGGTGGAATTTGCTGAAAACCATGAAGCTCTTTTAAAAAATTTCTACCGAAAGTGCTTTCTGGGTGAAAAAGAGTACTACAGGAATTTTTGTAAGACTCTTGAACCTCTTTATCTCAAGGCGGCAGATATGAATATTGAGCGATTGCAACGGGGTTTGAAGTTTCTTGAAAAATATGCCATCCCCAGTCCTGTTCCCGGCATTCCTCTACGCCTGATTCACGGCAAACAGGACATCATTGCACCTGTAACAGAAATGCCGATTCTTACAGGCTCAGAAGTCGAACTCATTCATAATAGCGGACATGCAGTATTCCTTTCTGAAAATTGTTCTCTGCAAAATGAATTGAAGAAACATGCCATTCAGGTAAAATTTTCCAAGGCTGCTGACTCCTATGACAGCTATGCCAAAGTCCAGACTGATGTAGCACTGAAACTGGCAGAGAAACTTTCCCTCTCACAAGATACTACAGGAGAAAAAACAATTCTGGAGATAGGCTGCGGCACCGGGAATTTCACCTCCCTGCTGGCGGACAGGTTTCCTGCAGCAAAGATTGTGGCGCTCGACTTTTCCCCGGAGATGATTGCAAAAGCCAGCCATAAACTGCGTAAAAAAAATATTGAGTTTATTTGCGCAGAGGGAGAAGAATTCCTCCAAGAAGCCCCAGGCGAATCCTTTGACCTGGTGGCAAGCAACGGCTCCCTGCAGTGGTTCACAAACCATGACCAGGCACTTAAAAATATAGCTCGGATTCTCCTGCCCGGAGGAGTTTTTCTGTGTTCAATTTTTGGACCTGATTCCTTAAAAAAATTGGGCCAGGGCATGAAAGTCATATTTGCATACCCTGGAAATGTTGCAGCCGATGCATTTCCGGATGTCAACACCCTGCAGAACTGCCTGAATGCATATTTTACTAAGGGAACAGTTGAACAGGAATTGATTGAGAAACAATATGAGTCAGTACACGACCTGTTAGTTCATATAAAGAAAACCGGGACCGGTGGCTGGCATCAACATGGCTATCCTGCACTTACCAAGGCACGGCTCAAGCAGTTGGACCATTGGTTTGTCAAGACGTATGGCAGCTGCACAGTGAACTACCAGATACATTTTCTACAGGCTGCAAAATAACAACCCTTCAACTCCCTGAAGAAAGGCAAAAAACGGAAGGTCCGACTCAAAAACCAACATCTAGCAATTGAAATCACCAGACACTTCATGGCTCTGGCTGGATGTTTTGTCCAGGTAATTCACCAGGGCATTGACAATATTGCCATCAAATTTTCCGTCGGCAACCCCTTCCTGAAGTACGGCCAGGGCTTTCTCCGTCGGCATAGCCCGCCGGTAATGCCGGTCGGCGGTCAGGGCCTCGAAGACATCGGCAACAGTAATGATTTTTGACATAAAGGGAATTTTCTTGGATTTCAGGCCGCTGTCGTAGCCCGAGCCGTCTAACCTCTCGTGGTGGCATGCGGCTATAATCGGCACATTCCTGTACTTGCGGGCAAAAAACATCTTCTCGAGAATATTGCGGGTAATGGTCACATGTTTCTTTATGTGCTTATACTCCTCCTCGTTCAGTTTGCCGGGTTTTTTCAAGATCTGATCGTCAATCCCAAGTTTACCGTAATCATGAAGGAGGCCCGCTGTTCTGACGACATCGACCTCAGAATGATTGAATCCAAGCTCTGTGGCAATTCCCACTGCAAAACGGGTGACATTAATGGAGTGACCTGCGGTTAACGTATCTTTCGCGTCGATGGAGGCAGCCATCACCTCAAGAATGCTCTGAAACTGTTTTTCCTGTTCAGCAAACATCATGGCATTGACGATTGCGATTGCCACTATTGAAGATAATCCTTTGAGGATATCAATATCGGCATCGCTGAATATGCCCTTCTTTTTGTTGATTACCTCTATTACGCCGATGGTCTCACCGTTATGATCTATTACGGGAACGCCGAGGATTGTCTTTGTCTTGTAGCCGGTCTTTTTGTCGATACTGGAGTCGAAACGCTCGTCCTTTGCTGCGTCTTCAATATTAAGTATCTGACCGGAAACAGCAATCAAACCTGCAATACCGAGTTTTATGTTCAGGTTTATATCGGATTCTTCCAGGCCGTGGGCGTATAGAGACCAGAGCTGGCTGGCTTCCTGATCAACAATAAAAATCGACCCACGTTCGCTATTGGTATGATCCATCAATTCCAGAATCAGTGTTTTTGCCTCGCTGGGCCCCATGTCGGCAAGGGACGAATCTGCTTTCCGGCCAAGCGCGTGGGCTTTATCCCTGATCAAGGCCACATCCGCATCACTGTAAGAGCCGGTATCCTTGTTAAGCAGTTCAAGCGCCCCGACAATATGTCCTTTCTTGTTCTGTATCGGGGCAACAAGAATACTTTCAGTTTTATAGTCCAGGATCTGGTCGATATCAGGATTGAAATAGGGGTGCTCATGGGCATTGGCAATGTTGACAACCTGTTTTGAAAGTACTGACCAGCCAACAATGCCCATTCGTAATTTTATGCTTATCGAATCATTGGCTACACCTTCAGCGAATTTTGCTCTCAACTCCAGGGTCTCCCAATCCACTAAGAAAAGGGAGGTTCGGTCCGCTTCAATTAATTCCGATATCTCACTTATAATAAGAGGAAGAAGTTTGTCTATGTCTCTTTCGGCGCCGATTTTTTTCTGAATTTCCTGCAAAATTTTGAATTTGCGGTTCTTCTTTTCCAGAGACTGAAAACTTTCACTATGTGTTCTTGAACGGTCCATATTTCCCTCTGGGAATATAAGGAATCTGGGCAAACCTATGAGTACTTAATTTGACAGAAAAAAATTAGAGAAGCAATAGTAATTTTTCACGCTGCCACACTGTTTACTTTTAATAAGGTAAAGCAGAGCTGATATTGCCACTGTTTATGGCAACATCAGCATCAAACTATCAATTCCTTAAAATATACAATGGAGGGGAATTTAACAGAATAGTGAATCTCGTCCCGGCTGCTTGGCCTGGCAACAAAAATGAGCACTCCCATGCCATAAGTCTCTGCCGCCTGAAGCACATTATCATTGTCATCAGCCAAGAGGGTTTTTTGTTTATCAAAACCAAGTATTGACTCCAGGCGTTCCCAGAATTCCGGATCTTCCTTGGGAAGGCCGACCTCCCCGGAACAGATAATCCTGTCAAAGTAACCACCGAGGTCTGTCTTTCGCATTTTGATATCCAGGGTCTTACTGTGGGCGTTGGTCACCAGATGCACCTTTTTTCCTAAGGTCCGGCAATATTTCAGAAAATCAATCACATAGGGATGCACCTGAATGAGGTGGTTTATTTTAAGTTTCAGGGCCGGAATATCGAGACCTAGTTTTTCAGACCAGTAATCAAGATCTGTCCAAGCCAGGGTGCCCTCTATGCTCTTATAGCGGGCAAGGAGTTCCTTTCGGGCTTCCAGGGGAGTCAAGTCGTTTTGCTCTGCAAAAATTTCAGGGACATAATGTTCCCAGAAATAATCATCAAAATGTTTGTCGAGCAAAGTGCCGTCCATATCCAGCAGTACGGTATCGACAGCTTCCCACTTCGGTTCCCAGCGGATGGGGCTTTTATTTTCATCTTGTTTTTTCATTGAAGGTTTCAAGACATCAAAATTATTTTTTTAAAGTTTTACATTTTACATTAGAATAGCAGCAGGAATTATACCTGGTTCAGGTATAATTGTTATCATAATAAACTGCTAACGATTATCAGCCTGGAAAACGTCTGATGATTGGCAGGCACATAACTTAAAATTCAAAATTAAACAATGCCTAGATTATTTATAGCCGTTGACCTGCCCGGCACAATGAAAAAAAATCTGGAAACAATGTTTTTTGGCATTCCGGGAGCCCGATGGGTTGCTCTTGACCAGCTGCACCTCACGGTGCGGTTTATCGGCGAAGTGGATGGCCCGCTGTTTCTTGATATAAAAAATACGCTTGAAGAAATAAGTATTTCACCTTTTGACATACAACTGAAGGGAGTAGGACATTTTCCGCCACGAGGTGCACCGCGGGTTATCTGGGTAGGCCTGAAAACAGGTAAGCCATTGCAGCTTTTGAGAAAAAAAATTGATGGTGCACTCTTGCAAATCGGTTTAAAGCCTGAAGGTCGGAAATTCTCTCCGCATATAACACTTGCACGACTGAAAAATACTCCACTTCAAAAAGTTGCCGATTTCCTCTCCGCTAATGGACTATTCAGCCAGGAACATTTTCAGATTGACGAATTTAAGCTTTACTCCAGCACCCTCACCCCGAAAGGCGCGATTCATAAGGTGGAAAGGGTGTATTACTTAAATGAGTAGATAAAAACAGGTTTCAAGGTTTCAAGGGGTCAAGGGAAAAGATGAAAGGCGCAAGGCGCAGAGTAAAAAACAGGCTTCAAGGTTTCGAGGGGTAAGGGCCGAAGGGAAAGATGAAAGGTACAAGGCGCAGGATTAGGAGTAAGAAGTTCGTAGTAAAAATTTTTAGCTGACCGCTGCAAGCTGATCGCTGACCGCTTATTTCTTTCTAAGTATTACAACAGCATGGGCTGACATACCTTCTTCTCTTCCTTCAAATCCCATCCCTTCTGTGGTTGTGGCCTTAAGATTTATGGAAGCAGGCTCAACACCGCATGCTGCGGCAAGATTTTTTCCCATGGTCTCAAAATAAATGGCCAGTTTTGGTTTTTGAGCCACCACGGTTATATCTGCATTATGAAGGGAATACCCCCTTTTTTCTACCAGATCGCACACGGCTTCTAAAATCTTCAAACTGCTGATATCTTTAAACTTTTTATCAGTGTCTGGAAAGTGCTGACCGATATCGCCAGCACCGGCACCACCAAGCATGGCATCGCATAAAGCATGGGTCAACACATCGGCATCGGAATGCCCCAGCAGCCCTTTCTCATGCGGAACAGCAACACCCCCCAAGACAAGGGGCCGGCCCTCCACCAACCGGTGCGCATCATATCCATAACCACTGTGATATTGGCATTTTTCCTCTAAAATATTATTTTCTTCCCGACTTTCCATGAGTATGGCCTTTGCAAGAATAAGATCTTCCGGTCTGGTTATTTTTATATTTTTCTCTGACCCTTCAACCACCTTCACCGGGACATTGATGCGTTCCAGTAATGCAGCCTCATCTGTGGCAATAAAACCTTTATGTTTTGCCGCGTCGGCAAATGCTTTTTTCAGCAGCGAGACCTCTGCAGCCTGAGGTGTCTGCGCCTGCCAGACACCTGACCTGTCAATGGTCTGCTCGATCTCTTTCTCGGCAGAAACTGCCTTCAAGGTATCCTTAACAGGGATAGCAACCATTGCCGCACCATTCTTCACTGTCTCTTTCAGGCAATTTTCTATAACAGACACCGGGACAAATGGCCGGACACCGTCATGCACCAACGCAAGTTCAACCTCCTGAGGCAAAGCTTCAAGGCCTGCCAGAACAGAATCCTGCCGGTGTTTGCCTCCTGGAACCACTTTCAATACCTTGGAAAGATTGTGTTTCTGCACCTGTTCTTCAGCCCACGCACAACTTTCAGGCGGCACAACTACAATGATGAGCCCGATTGACTCTACCTGCTGAAATACCTGGAGTGTATGGATCAGGATAGGAGTTCCATCCAACTCGAAAAACTGTTTTGGGGAAGGCAACCCCATACGGCTGCCGCTTCCGGCGGCTGGGATGATGGCAGCGACTTTAGAAGGATTCATTTATAAGCAAGGCTAAAGGCCAAAGGTTAAAGGTTAAAGGTTAAAGGTTAAAGGTTAAAAAACTTAAGACACTTTATAAACTTTAGGCTTTTATTTTTTACGCCATTTCACGTAGCCGAGCAGCAGCGTAGTAGAGAGCGGATAAACGATTCGGCGGACCACCCCGCAGGTACGCGATAGACTCCGAGGGGGTATAAACACCCTTAAAAACAGGGCATAAAGGCAAACTGCCTGTCAATCATTGGATTGTTTTGTTATCCAATAATCGTCGGCAGTTTCATGTGCCGACAACGAAAATGAAAAAAATTGGAGTGGGCTATAAGCCGAATTCTGTACCCGCATGCGGGCCATGATCATTTTTCTTGGATGCCGGTCACCCGGCACCTCCTGCGATCTACCCGGAAACATCGGACGGGCAGCCCTCAAACGTTTCCCT
>JAUXHH010000223.1 GCA_030621655.1 Desulfobacterales bacterium | reverse complement strand
ACCACCACCGCCAGAACCGCCGCCTCCGCCTCCACCTCCACCACCACTACCGCCGCCACCGCCGCCTCCAGACCCGCCGCCACCGCCACCAGAGCTGCCACCACTGCCAGAACCGCCGGAACTGGCGCCTGATCCTGCACCTGCGCCGCCACTACCGCCAAGTCCGCCGGCTCCATACCCTTGACTTATGCCCTGGGAAAAACCGTGTGCGACATTTTCAGGGTTTCCATGCCTGGCCTGATTGGCAAAGGACTGCTGCATGGTCTGCATATCTTTGGCCTGGTAGTCATGTTTGAGGGCATTGGTATATACATTTGCTACAGCTGGAGAAGACACGGACTGCCTTGCCATGTTGCGGGCACCTTTGACGGTTTCTTCCGCAAGATTGAAGGCCTGGTCGCGATTCATGTCCCTGGTCCGATCCTGCAGCTGCTCCATTATCCTTGCAGCGTCTTCATTGGCGAGTCCGGCAGCATTCGCCTCAGCGAAATGGTTGCCCATGCTTCGCACCTGTTGTGGCTCATCAAAAAGACCCCGGGCATGCTGGTAGGCATTTTCGTACCTGTTCTGCACCTGCTCAACAGCCCGGACGATTGCCTCCTCATCAGCTCTTTTGGCTATCCCCTCATGAACCTTGTTCTGCATAGGCTCGGTGGGCAATCCTTTCATTTGCGCCTCCTGGACCATATTCTGGATGTGCTGGGCATTCTGCTCCCTGAATTGATGCTGGTGCATTGCCTGCAGATAGGCCGGATCATTCTTGTCTATCTGATCCTGTGTCCGGTCCTGCGTTTGCAAAACAGTTTCCACCTGATCAGGGGGGGATTCACTCTCCTCTGCAAACGTAAAAGGTGGGGCAACCAGTAAACACGCAAGGAAAATAATTGTTTTTTTCATCTTTTTCTCTCCTGTCTATATTGATTTATTTATCTATATAAACGTTTGATTTCTGAAATGGTTACATATCAATTTTATAAAGGCAGTTCCTGGAGCCGAAATCATCATTTTCAGTAAAGGGGCAGTCAGGCAGGGTAATGACCCCATCGACAACGTAAAAATATGCAAATCCTTTCTCAACAGGAATAGATACTTCCCACAAGTGGTTCTTGATCTCTCGAGCAGCAAGGAGTTTGTAATTATCCCGTGACGAGACAAAAAGAACCTCTTGCGCCTCAGGGTCCTTATAATAAAAGGAAACCTCGTCGCCATTCAGCTTGGAGTAATGTTTTTCTGCACAGGCTGGAACAAGTAAGGCCAAAAGCATGAGGGGTAATAGTGCGGATTTCATTATGTTGTCTCCACAATAAGTATTGAATTAATAGTTCCAAAGTCATCCTCTTCCTTTATGGGAATTGTAGGATCCGCCAGAATCTTATCGCCATCCAGGATATAGCTGAATGCATGTTCCCCTTGCGGAATCTCCAGGGTTATTTCCCAGTAGCCAGTCGATCCGGCGGGCTGCAGGGGAATCCGCTGCCAATTGGTAAAACTTCCTGCTATTTCAATCTGTTTAACCCCTGATTGATATATGACAAACCTGTGTTGATGCCTGGCCGGTGAGGGATGGAAACCGGTTTGAGGCGGCTGGGTATGCGTAAAGTAGAGCGCCACAAGGATAAGCAGAGAAGCTGCAAATGCCACCCCTAAAGGCTTTGCAGCCAAAAAGGAGAATTTGGGGCGCTGCAAAAAAGGAAGAACTACATCCGGCACCTGTTCGGCCAGCGAACTGCGAAGAGCCTTTTCCTGCATGAGATAAGCAACAGCATCATCCGTGATGCGTTGATCTGCATGAACATGCTCAACGAATGAAATTTTGTCATCAATTGACAGTTCATTATCAATATACATGCTGATTAAATAGTCCATTAGTTTTCTCCGCTCTTTATAATGCCCCGTAATCTCACCCGGGCCCGGTGGACCCGTACCTTTATGTTTGACTCGCTCAACTCCAGGATTTCTCCTACTTGCTTGTATGGCAGACCGGTGACAACCAGCGCCAGGATTTCCCGATCCTCACGTGGGAGCTTATTAAAGCCCGCCGCAACGATCTGGCATTCTTCACGTACGATAAAGTCAGCCTCAAGGTCCCGGGAGGACTGCGGCGCATAGTCCTGGATAAGGTTATAGTTGTTTTCATGTCGTTGGTAATCCACCAGGGCATTGCGAGCAATTGTAAAAAGAAATGCCGGCGAAACATCAGGATTGTTCTTGGAATACTGATAATGGCGGGTGAAGCTTTCCTGCATAATATCACTGGAGACTTCATAGTTACCACACTTGAACATCAAATAGCGGAACAGTTTGGTCTTGTGTGTTTCATAAAATTGTCTGTATTTTTTTATCATGGTGATAAATAGCCATATGTGAACCACAGGAGAGCAAAACCTGAAGGTTAATGAATAATAGAAATTCCTTATATAGAATAAGAACGATTGAAAACAAAAATGGTTACAAAGGAGGTTTTTTTTATGTCATAGTGACAGGTCAATTGAGAATCCATAGAGCAACATCATGAACATTTGCCAAGACCCGATCTGTAACCCCTTTAAATATATTCTTATCCTTTGCCAACCTGCGTCCCATAACAATAGTACTGTAGGAATGTTTTTTTATTTCACGGACAATTACCTGGGCCGGCTCTATGCCTGAGTCATTTTTTTCACGATGTATGTGGGCTGTCGGAATATTGTTTTCCTTAAGAATTTGTTCAGCGGCATGAAAGTGGTAATGACCATCAGAATCTCCCCTGAGATGCTGATCGCACCACTCCTTTCCCCATTTCTCCAGGAACTCCTCCTGGGGGGTAATATGTTCATCTGCAAGTAATGAACATGAATGAAAAAGAGTGATTTCAACTTCTGGATCACCCTGCAGCATAAAACCAAGGTGGTCCACCGCATTGACGGTGTGAAGTGAGCAGTCCACCGGTACTAGAAAATTTCGGGTAGCAGGAGTTCCGTTTATGATCCATAACGGTAAAGAATGATTTTTTGTCCATAATTCACACGAGATACTGCCGGTTATCATTTGTTGCAGCATAGACAGGTCCCTTTTGCCCATAACCACAGCGTCATAGAGCCCGGCTTGTCCCTGCTCTATAATAGCCTCGGACACACTGCCCCAGGAAAAACACACTTCAGAGCTTGTCTGCTCATCATTGAAGCCGGCAGTCTGAAATTGCCTTTTAATATTTTGTTGACAGGTGCGGAATTTAGCACGTTTTTGTAGAGCAACAGGATTGGAATTTGCCACTGTTTCCAAATCGCTGAGAAGTTGCTGGCTTTCAGTAATGCCGGAAAGTGGTACTACGCTGAAGAGGTGAAAGGCGATATCGTTTCTGTCACGAAACAGGCTGATAAGATAATTGGTTGTAATTCTATCAAGCCCGGTATTACCAATAGCTATTAAGAGTTTTCTTTCCATTTGTCATTTTTTATTTAAGACAATCGCTTCGCCAATAGCAATCTGTCTGGTCACAGTAACTACCTGTCGCCTGGAAACAAGGCTTATT
>JAUXHH010000058.1 GCA_030621655.1 Desulfobacterales bacterium | reverse complement strand
TCACTATTGAATGCTGAAATGTTCGTGAGAAATGCGGGCTAGCAATAATGAGTGCCGGTATTTTGCAGAAAGAATTTTTCAAACAGATATCGATAAAGCATAAAGGTGTTAAAGCATTACTGATTATTTTAATAATTGTTTTGGTTTCATATAAAAAATACTAGGAATATATAATACTGTCAAGTTGTTAGGGTGTTGGCATACCTGAGTCTAACACATCTATTGGGCAAATAGAGCTGCATGTAGAAATATATAACTTCCGGGCGCAGGTCCAAATTGAGGCCACTTTTTTCTTGACAATTCCCGCTCCACTATATAATGTTGGGCGCTAAAATGAATCAAGGTTCAGTTAAGATGCTGTCCATTTATATCATTACAACTCACTGATAAGGGAGAAAAGTTATGTCGAAATTAGTAGCACCACATGGCGGAAAAGGTTTGGTATGTTGCCTGCTGCATGGCAACGATCTGGAAGCTGAAATCGAAAAAGCTGCAGGTCTTAAAAAAGTTCAGATTAGTCCTCGCGCTAAAGGCGACTTGATCATGATGGGCATCGGTGGCTTCAGCCCGCTTGATGGTTTCATGACCAAGGCAGACTGGAAAGGCGTCTGCGAGAATTACACCATGGCTGACGGCACCTTCTGGCCAGTGCCGATAACTCTTGACGTATCTGCTGCTGACGCTGCCGATATTAACGAGGGCGATGAAATTGCCCTGGAGCATGAAGGTACTGTTTTTGCAACCATGAAGGTCAGCGAAAAGGCTGAGATGACCGACGTTGACAAGAAGTGGGAATGTGAGAAGGTTTTCAAGGGTAAAGGTGAAGAGAGCGCTGATGACGTATTCTGGAAAATAGCCATGGAAGATCATCCCGGCGTCCAGATGGTCATGGCCCAGAAAGAGTATAACCTTGCCGGCCCGGTTAAAGTCCTTTCCGAGGGCGAGTATCCGGAAGAGTACAAGGGTATCTATCTTACCCCTGCCGAAGTCCGCACCATGTTCGAAGAGCGTGGCTGGTCTGACGTTGCCGCTCTGCAGCTGCGTAACCCCATGCACCGTTCCCACGAGTTCCTGGCCAAGATCGCCATTGAAGTCTGCGACGGTGTTTTGATCCATTCCCTGATCGGCAATCTGAAGCCTGGTGATATCCCGGCTGACGTACGTGTTAAAGCCATCGAATGTCTGGTTGATAATTATTTTGTAAAAGACAACGTCATCCAGGCCGGTTATCCCCTTGATATGCGTTATGCCGGTCCCCGTGAAGGTCTTCTGCATGCCACCTTCCGTCAGAACTATGGAGTCTCCAAGATGATCATCGGCCGTGACCATGCCGGTGTTGGTGACTTCTACGGCCTGTTCGATGCCCAGGATATCTTTGATGAAATCCCAACCAGTGATGATCCTGGCAAGAGTTTGCTCTGCCAGCCGCTGAAGATCGACTGGACCTTCTACTGTCACAAGTGTGACGGCATGGCTTCCCTGAGAACCTGCAACCACGGTAAAGATGATCGTGTCATTCTTTCCGGCACCAAGCTGCGTAAGGCCCTTTCTGAGGGTGCCGAGGTGGTTGATCATTTCGGTCGTGACGAAGTACTGGTTATCCTGCGTGAATACTATGCCGGCCTGACCGAGAAGGTTGAGGTCAAAATGCAGAGCCATGCTGGTGGAGATACAATGAAGTAGAATTTTTTACAGATTAATATTTTAGTAAAAAGAGGAGATGCCTTGCGGCATCTCCTCTTTTTTTTCCTTCCTCGTCCATGACGATTGTATGAAGGTGGTATAAAGAGATTTGTGAACATCGATGAGATATGCTAAAAATATGGCATGGCCATATCAGTAAAGAAGACAATGGACAGCACTTATAGTGTGGCGCAACTCAAGGAGTTTATTGCAGAGAGGCTTGGCGCAAGGTTTGTGCCCCAGCGTTTTAAGATCGTTACCGATACCTCCGATTTTTTTCATGTTGATTATAATGACGTGTGCGTGTTGGATGGAATTCCGTATCTGATGTTGAACTACATGCGGGAGGGGCGCTTCGGTTTGGATGACGAACCCAAGTACTGGGTCAGAAAAGCCGTTGATCTGTTGAATGGCAGCCGCAAGATAATTAAACTTGTCTTTCATGAAGAGATTGAAGCCAGGATAGGGGACATTGTCTTCAAATGTGTGCGCAGTCCCGGCAAGGAGGCTGATATTCTCAAGCTGGTAAAGGGTCATCCTAATTTCATGCAGGGAACAGCCGTTCTGGATAAGGCTGGCAATATCATCAGGATATTAGAAAATATTCGCGGCAAACAGCTTGACGATATCGTTTACCGGCTCAATGAAGATCATGAGGAGTATTTTTTTCAGCACCTGCCCGGGCTTCTGAAAATATTTATCGGGTTGGTGGAGGCTATCAAGTTCCTGCATGACCACGGCCATAAACACGGTGACATCAGGCGCGACCACATCCTGCATGACCGGGAAAACAAATGCTATCGCTGGATTGATTTCGACTATGACTATATTCACATGGCCAGCATGTTCGGGTATGATTTGTTCGGCCTGGGCAATATTCTTATTTTTCTGGTCGGCGGCGGAGATCTCACCATCCAGCAATTGACTGCTGAAAAGGCGCCTGCTTTGCAGAATCTGGCAGCGGAGGATATGAACATAATTTTCAATAACCGGGTGGCAAATATTCAGAAGATCTATCCGTATGTACCGGATGCGTTAAATTATATCCTTCTGCATTTTTCAAATGGTGCCAATCTGTATTATGAAAATACTGAACAGCTGCTTGAAGATTTTGAAGATGTACAAATCAACGCGTAACGCATTGCTTTAATTTTGGAGGATAAAATTATGAGTATAGATCATACAAAGTGCGATATTACGGGCATGGTTGAAAGGCATATCATGGTTGCTGTTGATACCTCTGACAATGCCAGGAGGGCGGTTCTTTTTGTGGCGGATTTTTTTGGTTGCTACGAGGGGTTCCAGGTAACGCTGCTGCATATAATTCTCGAACCTGAAGCCACTTTTTTTCGTGATAATGATGAGCGCCAAAAGTGGCTTGCCGAACATCGTGAGGACTCGAGAAAGATCATGGAGGAATACAAGTATATTCTCCTGGATGCCGGTTTTCAGGAAGGCAAGGTGAAGATACGCATCGAGACCATGCGTGCTCCTTCTGTTGCAGATTGTATCCTCAAGGAACAGGAAATAATGAAATGCTGCACCATCGTGATCGGCAGGCGCGGTATTTCAAAGAAGGAGGAGTTTATTTTTGGCTCCACTTCAAACAGGATTATTCATGAAGCCAGGAAATGTGCTGTTCTGGTAATCGAATAAATTGCCGCTAAAATAGTATACTATTAACCGAACGAGGGAAAAGCAATACATGAAAGAATTGACGGTCGGCCTTGATGAAAGGTCTTATCCCATAATTATCAGGCAAGGTCTGCTCGATGAAATAGGCAATGAGCTGCAAAGAAATCCATTTGCCAAGCGTTACGGCATAATAGCTGATGATTATGTGGCTGCATTGTTTGGTGAGAGGCTGCTTGCTTCTCTGGGAAATAATGACATTGAGGCTGAGATGATTACCTTTGCGCAGGGGGAAGGAAGTAAGAATCTTGCCACCGTTGCAGAGTTGTCCAGCAGGCTTGCCCGCTCAGGTTTTGATCGCAAGGATGGACTTCTTGCTCTGGGAGGAGGAGTCACAGGCGATATAACAGGATTTGTTGCAGCGAGTTATATGCGTTCCATTCCATTTGCCCAAATACCCACAACCCTGCTGGCCCAGGTGGACAGTTCTGTTGGTGGTAAGACAGGGGTTGATCTCCCTGAAGGAAAGAACCTGGTCGGGGCCTTTTATCAACCCAAAGCAGTATTTATTGATAGCCGGATCCTCCGGCAATTACCGAAGAGTGAGCTCTTGAACGGCCTGGCTGAAGTGATCAAGTACGGAATTATATACGATCTCGATTTTTTCAAGTTCCTTGAAATGAGTCTAAAAGATATTCTTGCCCTTGATTTACAGGTTCTGGAGGATGTTATTGCCAGGTGTTGCAAGATCAAGGCGGCCGTTGTTGAAGCTGACGAGAAAGAATCCGACCTCAGGCGCATTCTCAATTTCGGGCACACCATCGGGCACGCGGTCGAGGCTGTTTCAGACTATAAACTGGCCCATGGCTCGGCTGTTGCAATGGGTATGGTGGCTGCGGCAGAGCTTGCCGTTTTAAAAGGAATTCTGGATGGACGGGAAAAAGAGCGCATTGAAAACCTGATCCGTAAATTCGGTTTACCGGTGACTATTCCGCCTGAATATGACCGTGCCAGGATTCAGGAGTATCTCCTGGCAGACAAGAAAACCATAGGCGGGAAGATCTTTTTTGTGCTGCCAACGACCATAGGCAGGGTAATAATAACTGACGAGATTGAGGCAGAACTGATCGCAAAGGTTTTATAAAGTGAAAGTCATTCTTGTCGGCGCCACGACAATCTGTGGCAGGATAAGCCCTGTAGGGCATGGGAGTCTGTTGGATCGTCGCAGGTTGGAAGACCTAAGAGATAAAACCCATGCCAGTATTATGGGGGCCAATACCCTGCGCTTGGAAAATCCGGAAATGCGTGGAACAAACGGCATCCTTCCACCAGATCGTATCAGATCTATAATCTCTCAGGGCGGTTCAATTCCCATGGAAGGGAAAAAGCTGTTCAAGCATGGCCCCAAACCGGTTGTTTTTACCTCAAAGGACAATTTCTTTGCAGTGCAGGATAAGTTAAAGGGCGAGGCTCAAGTAATCTCATTGCCTCAAGGGCCATATGGTCTGTCTTTGCAGGCAGCGATCGATTTTTTAGCTGAAAAGGGAGTGGAGTCGTTATTAATAGAAGGCGGGGCGCAACTCAACTATTCTGCCCTGGCTCAAGGTTTAGTTGATGAAATCCTGCTGACCATCATGCCGTTTATTTCAGGAGAGCAAAATGGGCCTGCCATTGCCGATGGTCCGAAATACCTCGGGAATCCGTTCCTGGAATTAGAGCTGCTGTCCTGCGAATCTGTTTCAACCGGAGAAGTGTTTCTGCATTACCGCACCAAAAAAACGGAGTAATTCAAAAGAGAAACGCTGGTCCTCAGGGCTAGGTCATAATACACTGGCTATGCCGAATTTTCAGCCAGCTTTTCAGCATACAAGGCACTAAGGCATAAATGCCTGTTACGTTGTGAGTGGCAGGCTAAAGCTGGGTTCTCTGGCCCGGATATTATTTATACACTTTTTTGTATTGAGTGAATGAGGCTTTATCATGGAAAAAATGGAACTTGCGATCATGTTTTCAGGCGGGACGGATTCCCTTGCTGTTTATGCCCTTGCTTCATTAGGACATCATCCGGGGCTACCGCGTCCCAAACACATCCATCTGCTGCATATGCTGAACGGCATGAGCCGGTTTCATGATTTTCCCCGGCTCCGTTTTGAGGCTGCCCAAAAAATCCTGGCTAAACAGGTACCCCTGACGGAGATGCATTCCTCGGATAGTACGGAACGGCTGCCCGGGGTTCTGATGGTTGAACTCGATATGGGGCGGCTGTTTCAGGGGTTGTGGCTTGACCGTTATGAAGAGCTTATGCCACGTTATAACGGCAAGAATCTTGTCTGTGTTGCCTGTAAGGTTGCCATGCACACCAGGGCAATAATTTATTGTATTGAAAATTTTATTCCCCATCTTGTCACCGGTTATGCCAAAAGACAGGAGTATTACCCGGAACAGACCCCTGTGTTTATGGAAAAGATTGCGGATTTTTCGAGTTCGTTTGGAGTCCGGACACATTTCCCGGTTTATGAAGACCTGGATGATGAAATGATCACCAGGCATCTGCTGGAGGATTTTGGCCTGCCTTCAACCGGGGGCGGAGAACGTAAATGTCTTTTCTGTCAGACCCTGACAACCGCTACTGAGAAAGAGATCGGGCAGTATCTTGATGATATGCTGCCACTGGTTAATGAATATATTGAACTTCGTCAGGCAGGCAGGATCAAGGAGGCAGCCAACTGTTTTCCGCCCGGTAATACTAAGATTATCCAGGAAAGCACGGATAAGAAGAAAAATAATTAGCCCGCTTTCCAGACAAGTCTGTCACATTGATTGGTCCAGATGCCCATCGCGGATTACCTTGAATTTACCTGTTTCGGTATCAAGGTCGTAAATATTGAAATTTGTCCGCATGTCAATACCCTCGTAGTGGGTGGCAAGGTTTATTGAGGCAGAACCGCTGTCGCCGCTTTTTATGCGGTGAAAAACAGTTCTGGGCCAGACAAGCAGGGCAGGGCCGTCATACAATATCTTACTGTCATGTTCCAGCCGTTCCGGTGTGATGACAAATGATTCAATCCTGCCGTGAGCCCTGGTATAGATATCAACATAACGAACACCCTGGAGGACCATGAGGTTGTCATCCTGATATGGATGCATATACCAGGGTTCATGCACATCGCCAACAGGGCCTGGAGACACTGCTTTGTTTTTATGGATGACCCTGTCAATTGCATCGACCTTGGGAATCAGGTCCTTGGGCAGGATATCAAAAGAAACCCCCGTGGTTTTTCTAAAGGGTTTTAAGGCTATGACTTTATAGAAGCCTGGGATCTCTGCTACGATGGCATTCCTTGTCATTTGTTCTGCTCCTTTGTTGTTGCAGCGGAAGTTGCCAGGATCTCACCAAGTTTGGTGTCAAGACAACACTCCACATCATGAATATGTATACTTTCCAGGCTGAGGGTTTTTACCAGTACTCTGGTCTCAGGGGGAAGGATATCGTTAAATTTTTCTCCTGCTGCACGTGCTATCTCGCGGACAGTATCTTCGGCAAACTGAGGATTCCTATGGGCCTTTAAAACGAGTTCAGTTTCATCCGGGCGTTTGAGAAGATCCTGGGATACATGCAGGACTTCATGAAGTATATCTACCAGTACACCATAATCAGGGAGCTGTTTAAAATCCGTGGTACCGACCGACAGTTTGGTTTTTGATCTTTGAGAATGGGTGGCCTGAGGCCAGGGATCATTAAAACGGTTGAAGAGGACCTTGTTGTATGAAAGGGTACAGGGACAGGCAGTAAGGTGATGCATCCCCGCACCGACATAGACACTTTCCAGTGTTTCATTTTCATTTTTTTCAAGCTCGATCGAGAAGCTTATCTCAATGGAATCAATTGAGGTAAGTCTGCTGACAGAGGCCTTCTGGATGTGAGGCATCCGCCCGGTTAATTCAAGAGAAACGTTCTGCGCATTTTGAGCTTCAAGAACATGGGAGGCAAGTAACTTTCCATATTCCGGCAGGCTGGTGAACTGCTTATCATGCAAGGTTGTAATTGCCTGTTCAATCCTGGACATGTGAATACCGCGTTTGGTGGCAGGGAGGTTGACTAGAATTCTGGCAGTAAAGGGTAAGTGTCCGCCTTTGTTGTCGGTAAGGCTTACCCAGACGGTTTTCCCTGAAATGCCGACCTTCTGCAATGGCATGGGGAAGGAGGGTGACTCTTCCGGCACATCAATGCAGGTTTCCAGCACAAGTCGGTGTTTTTCTTTGGGAATGAAGGTGCTCAAATAATTTTCTCCCGCAGCATTTGCAGATACCAATCCTGCACAGTTGACCATTGGTCCATATTTGCAGCAGTCCAGTCATAAAGCCTGCTGAAATGGTTGCGATGTGCAGCAGTTGCCCTTGGTTCGTTTTCAAGAACAGAAAACACTTGATTGATGATAGCAAGAAGTTTTTTCTTGTCACTTAAAAAACAGAGACTTCCTTTATGCAGCTTCCTTAAAGTTAAAGGAGTTGGCCCTGCGTAACCAAAAGGAAATCGTGCTGAGAGTTTGAGAAAGAAGATCCAGTCTTCGCCGCAGGCAGCAGTATCGAAGCCGCCGACTGCCATAAAGGCTTTACGGCTGAGAGCGATGGAGGACGGAACCAGAAAGCACCAGCGTAACAATGCTTCAAAGCAATCTCCTTCCAGCCCTTCACTTTTATCCGGTATGAGAAAATCTCTGCCGTTGATTTCATCGCTGGTTTTTGTGGTTCCGTAGGCAACCTGAAATCCCCGTTTCAAGACATCGACGAGTTGTTGCACATGGTTTTCGAGCCAAAGATCATCCGAATCAAGGAACATGAGTATGTCCCCGCTTGATGCATCAACACCTGCATTGCGTGCTGAACCAGGACCTACGCCATCAAGTCTGACCAGGCGGATTCCCGGGAACATGGATTTGATTTCAGCCCGGGTATGATCTGTTGAGCCGTCATCAACAACTATTATCTCTAAATCAGCACATTGTTGCTGTCTGATGCTTTCAATGGCTTCAAGCACCATACTGCTCCGGTTCCTGGTTGGGATAATGCAGCTGATGTTCAATGGGTTGTCCATACATTTAAGTTAAATAAGGTGGAAGGCGGTTAGAAATTAATCTAACAGACATGGCAGGTGTGCCGCTACAAGGAATAATACAGGCTTTTTTTCAGACGAGGCTCGTGTTTATCTCTTGACAAGCCAGTGTAAGCATTCTAACCATTGTGAAAGTAACGAAGGAGGATGTAAATATATATGCTGACTGATCATTTAATTATAAGTCTTCTCATTATTCTGGCTGTGGCATGGCCCATGGGAGCTCTCTTTGCACGTTTCGGGCTTCCGGTCATGCTCGGCCAACTTGTAACAGGTCTGATGTTGGGGCCGGCGGTGTTGAATATCATCAGTCCTTCAGAGGGCCTAACGTTTCTTGCCGATCTGGGAATATTTTTTGCCATGTTCTATGCCGGCATGGAGATGGACCCCAAGGAGCTGCTTGAGCATATATGGCCGTCACTTGCTGTGGCAGTCGGGGGCTTTGTCCTGCCTTTTGCCATGGGTTTTTTTGTGGCAAGCGCATTTGGAGGAACCGTCTTCCAGTCGCTCTTTATCGGT
>JAUXHH010000154.1 GCA_030621655.1 Desulfobacterales bacterium | reverse complement strand
GACATAGATCCCTGTAGTGACATTTGTCATGTTGAGAGTATCGGCACATTGCATCGTCACAGCTATAAGTTCTCTGTCATACGGCTCGGAAAGATCAGGAAAACGGGGGCCCCAGGCATCTACATTTTTCCCCCGTAGAGGGTTTTCCCCGATGAAGTTGAGATGATCGGTGATTACCATAATGGTGCCCGGAATAAAACTGGTATTAAGGCCTCCGGCAGCATTGGTGACCACAAGAGTTTCTGCACCGAGTTGGGAAAGGGTTCTGAGCGGGAATGTCAACTCTCTGGTTGAATATCCCTCGTAATAGTGAAAACGTCCCTGCAGCACAGCGACATCCTTGCCTTTTAATTTTCCGAAAATCAGATTGCCCTGATGGCCCTCCACCGTGGATCTGGGGAAGTGGGGAATTTGCTCATAGGGCAGCAGGGTGTCAACCTCGATACTTTCAATAAGACCACCGAGCCCGGTGCCAAGAATAATGACAATAGAAGGCTTACATTTAATTTTTTCCTTCAGGAACCTGACAGTTTCATCAACTTTATTTATGTAATCCTCAATGGATATCATTGATGTTCTTCCTTCCAGGGTTTGCGCGTCATAGAGGCTCTAAAACAGAGCCGCTAAATAATCAAACAGTGTCTATAATAAAGCATGGCGGGCTATAAAATTCTGTATCGTCTTGACGTCAGGGTCAAGCACTTCGCATCTGCTTTCCATGTCTTCCAGACCCTGTAATCCAGACGGTAGATCCGGTGCTTTGCCAATTGCCTTGAGCACGGCATCACCAAACTTTGCCGGGTGTGCTGTTGCAAGGCAGACAACCGGAATATTTTCAGAACAACATTTCTGTGCAGCGTTTACTCCTACTGCAGTATGGGGGTCGAGAAGATAATTGTGTTCCTGGTGGAATTGTCTGATAGTGGCCAGAGTCTCCTCTTCACTGACACTTTTTGAGGCAAAATCTGCCTGAATGGTGTGCAGAAGATTTTCATCAAAATTGAGTCTGCCGTTTTGAGAAAACTGTTCAAAATCTCTTTTTGTCCTTTCAGGATCACAACCGTATAAATAATAGAGGTAGCGCTCAAAATTGCTCGCCATCTGGATGTCCATGGATGGGCTGCTGGTGGCCACGACCTTGGAGACGGAATAATCTCCCTTATTGACAAAACGTGTGAGCAGGTTGTTCTCGTTTGTAGCCAGAATGAGTTTTCGAATCGAGCCTTGGGGCAGCAGGTTCTTGGCAATATATCCGGCAAAGATGTCTCCAAAATTTCCGGTTGGCACAGAAAAGTCAATGGATTCCTTACCCGTCTCAGTCTTGATTTTAAGCCAGGCATATACGTAATAGACGACCTGGGCAAGAATGCGGGCCCAGTTGATGGAGTTGACCGCACCAAGGTGGAATTTGTCCTTGAAGGGAATGTCATTGAAAATGGATTTGACGATACCCTGGCCGTCGTCAAAGGTGCCCTTGATTGCCAGATTGAAGACATTGGGATCGGTGACCGTTGTCATCTGGAGTTCCTGGATGGGGCTTACCCGTTTATGGGGATGCAGGATAAAGATATTGATCCTGTCTTTACCGCGAACCCCATATATGGCTGCGCTGCCGGTGTCACCGGAAGTCGCGCCGACAATGTTCATCATGCCCCCTGTTTTTTCAAGTATGTGCTCAAAGATATTGCCCAGAAACTGCAAAGCCACGTCCTTGAAGGCGAAGGTAGGGCCATGGAAGAGCTCCAGGATGAAAATGTCGCCTTTTTTTACCAGGGGGGTGATTTCAGGATGGGCAAAGGTCTCATATGATCGGTTGATGAGAGAATCAAGCTGGTCGGCGGGAATGTCAGTGATAAAGAGGTTGAAAATCCTGGAGGCCAATTGCTGGAAAGAAAGTGCTTCCCAACCGTTCACAGTATTCAGATCAACTTTTGGCAAGAATTCAGGCAGCAGGAGGCCTCCGTCGGTTGCCAACCCCATCATGACAGCTTCCTGAAACGATATGGGAGAGATTCCCCCACGTGTACTGATATATTTCATAACTTTTTCATTTGCTCCTGTATCCGTGAGCCGTAAAGTTTTTCACATGAGAACATTTTACGATCTTTGTTTAGCAGAATCCGCTTTCAAAAAGCAACCGTATAAGGAACAGAGAACTTTATGTTTAACCCGGGTTATGACTTGATCAGACATGTACCGGTCATCTCCTGGGGTATGGGAAGACTCAGCAGGCTGAGGATGGTGGGGGCAATATCACGGAGGGTGCCGTCTTGCCGCAATGTGCAACCCTTATGTTTTTCGCTGACAAGGATAAAAGGTACCGGATTGGAGGAATGGGCCGTGAACGGGCTGCCGGATTGCAGATCACGCATGGTTTCAGCATTGCCGTGGTCAGCGGTTATAAGAACAATTCCGCCTTTTGCAGTGAATTTTCCCACGATTTTTCCAAGGCATGTATCAACTGCTTCACAGGCCTTGATCGTAGCCTCCATTATGCCGCTGTGTCCAACCATGTCGCCGTTTGCAAAATTGAGGACAATCAGTGAATAGGGCTCTGTGTCCATGCGGCTTAACAGTTCGTCTGTAACCAAGTAGGCACTCATTTCCGGTTTCAGGTCATAGGTTGCAACCTCTTTTGGAGAGGGAATTAAAGCGCGGTCCTCAAGCGGGAAGGGTTCTTCTCTGCCTCCGTTAAAGAAATAGGTGACATGGGCATATTTTTCGGTTTCAGCTATGCGAAGCTGCCTTAGGCCATGGTTGCTGACTTCCTCTGCCAGTAAATGATTCATGCTGACAGTCGGGAATGCAACGGGCAGGGTGAACTGTTTGTCATATTGGGTGAAAGTTACATATTCAGCCAGTTTCGGCTGATAATTTATTTTAAACTCCTGCCAACTATCGTCGGTAAAGACATGGGTCAGTTCACGGACGCGGTCTGCCCTGAAGTTGAACATCAGGACAATATCATTATCCCTAACCGTTGCAACGGGTTCATTGTTTTCGTCAAGCAGGATAATCGGTCGGATAAATTCATCGGTTTCTCCCCGATCATATGCATCCTGCACTGCCTGAACCGGATCATTTGCTCCAACGCCCCGGCTGTCTACAATGGTCTGCCAGGCAACTTCAATCCTGTCCCAGCGCTTATCCCGGTCCATGGCATAGAAGCGACCTGAGATCGATGCCAGACGTC
Source organism: Desulfobacterales bacterium (assembly GCA_030621655.1). Lineage (GTDB taxonomy): Bacteria > Desulfobacterota > Desulfobulbia > Desulfobulbales > BM004 > BM004. The sequence continues at coordinate 1,538 of JAUXHH010000154.1, read as the reverse complement.
CGGTTCCGATTCTGGTCAGTTCGTTCTGCAACTGGTTTATATACTTTAGTCCGCTGCTGGGCGGCGTGTCCCTGCCATCCATGAATGCATGGATATAGACTTTTGTCAGGCCGTGGTCGGCAGCCATTTTGAGGAGTGCCAGTAAATGATTGATATGGCTGTGGACACCGCCATCGGAAATAAGGCCCATAAGGTGCAGCCCGGATTTCTTTTTCAAGGCTTTGGCAAAAGTACTCTTCAGGACTTTATTTTCAGAAAAATCACCCGATTCAATGGCTTGGTTAATCCGGGTAAAATCCTGGTAAACTATGCGTCCTGCGCCAATATTGAGATGCCCCACTTCAGAATTGCCCATCTGGCCTTCCGGCAGCCCGACAGCACCGTTATGGGCCAGCAGGGTTGCAGAGGGGAAATTGTTTTGCCAGCGGTCCATATTCGGTGTTCTGGCCATATGAATTGCATTAGACTCAGTAAGGGGGCCTGCTCCCCAGCCGTCAAGAATTGCCAGTAATATGGGGGGTGGTTGTTTCATTGCTGCTGTGGGCTAATCGTCCAGGGAAACTCTGGGGGCATCGTGCCAAAGCCCCTCTATATCATAAAATTTTCTTGATTCGGAATAAAAGATATGGACCACGACGTCGTTAAAATCAAGCAGGACCCAGGTTCCCTCTTGCAGTCCCTCTGACTTGCTGGTGGAAAGTCTTTTACTGCGAAGTTCAGCCTCGATCGCCTCTGCAAGGCCTTGAACGTGTCGGGTTGACCGGCCGCTGATGATGACAAAATAGTCAGTAAAAGAACAGACTCCCCTGACATCCAGAACAACCGGGTCTTCAGCTTTTTTTTCTACTGCGGTACGCACACAAAGCTTGGCAAGCTCCCTGCTCGTTTTTTTTCGGTGTTTTTTCTTTACCTGCTGCATGGATTATCGGTTGCCGTATAAAGGATTTTGATAGGTTGCCAAGAAGGCGATGTCCTATAGTATATGGTTATGCCAAAGGCTCTGAATAACCGCAAGTATTATCCATACATTTTAGAACAGTGCCATCTTTCGTCTTTTTTTCCAGAAGGAATGGTTTGGAGCAGCTTGGACATTGCTTGGGTACCGGTCGATCCCACGTGGCAAATTTGCATTTTGGAAACGTGCTGCAGCTAAAGAAGACCTTTCCCTTTTTAGAAACCTTCTGGACAAGCTCGCCCTCACAGTTTTCCTCAGGACATTTCACGCCTGTTGTCTGGGCTTTGATATGCTTGCACTCAGGATATCCGGAGCAGGCCAGGAATTCTCCATAACGGCCTTGCTTGTAGACCATGGGCTTGCCGCATTTCTCACATTTTTCTCCAGAATCAACAGGCTTTTCTTTCTCAATGGGTATGATCGTGCCATTCTCATCTTTTTTGAAATTCTGCGTAAATTTGCATTTCGGATAATTTTCACAGGCCAGGAATTCTCCAGTTTTGCCCCACTTGATAACCAGATTTCCGTCGCAGAGTTTACAGGGGATTCCTGTGGGGATGCCTTGTTTTTTAACAGATTTCAT
>JAUXHH010000197.1 GCA_030621655.1 Desulfobacterales bacterium | reverse complement strand
TATGTATATCACGGGCCGCCTTGCTTACTATCTGTTTTCCAGCCCGGGATTCTTCAGGTACGAAAACTAAAATGTCGCCGGTAATCTTTGCAACGCAGCCGAGGCGGAACCCTTTTTCCTTGCGTTCTTCATTGATGAACTTGGCTTCCTCTTCCTGCCAGGGGCTCACATGGTCCATGCTGGATTGAACGTTATACTTTTCGAAATGACCCTCTTCAATCCGTACTACGCATTTGCCGCAGACTTTCTTCTCTCCGCAAAGAGCTTCAATATCAACCCCAAGCAGACGGGATGCCTCTATTATATTACTACCTTTCGGCACCTCTCCACGGCGGCCGGAAGGTTGAAAAATCACCATAACTTTATCATCACTCATTTGTTTTCTTACTCCTCTTACGTTACTTTAATCATATTTGTATTTTGTTCATGGAACATAGAGGTGCTGCCAGCCCTGCATAGCACCTTTATTTACCAGAAAAAACTTACATACCGCCATGGTTGTGACAAATACGGCATCCAGCATGGAGGGGGGGGTGATACAGAAACTCCGCTGGATGCCGAAAAATAATTCATGCGATGGGCACGAAAATATTTATCGTTAAGTTACGCCGGAATCTCACCTTTCTGGTATTTCCGCAACGAGCTTATCATTTTAATACCCTCGGACACGGCGTTTCCTGCTGATTCAGCATAACCGTCTGCTCCGAAAAGGTTTGCCACGTCCCGTGTCAATGGCGCACCGCCCAGCATGATAAGACAGTCCGGGTTTTTCTCTTTGACCATGGCGATAACTTTTTTCATGCCCAGCATGGTTGTGGTCATCATGGCAGACATTGCCAGAACATCCGAATTGGTGTCCAACTGTTTTTCCACAAAGTCTTCAAGGGGTACATCGCGGCCTAAGTCATATACATTCCAGCCGGCGATATCAAACATCATCTTCACCAGGTTTTTACCGATATCATGGACATCGCCCTGGACACTGCCGAGAACCACTGATGCCTGCGGCCCTTTATCGTCCTGTGCGATGTGGGGTCTGAGAATATCAAGCCCTGCATAAAGGGCATCGGCACACATCAAAACCTCGGGGACAAAATACTCGTGGGTATCAAAGAGTACTCCGACTTTCTCCATCCCTGCAGCAAGACCGTCGAGAACACCATCCATGGGGGTCATCAAGTCAGGATTGTCAAGAACTTTCTGGGCCGCTTTCTGGCAATCTTCCTCTTCGTACTCAATTACAGCTTCTTTCAACTCTTCCAAAATTTCTTCTTTCGTTGCCATGTCTGTTTCTCCTTTAGATTCGTTTTACGGCTGGTGAAGGCTTCACACCATATTCTTTTACAGTTTGCACATAGGTTTCCATGTTTTCTTTTTTTACATCCGGCCAGATATCACATCCTGGCCATACGGAGTCAACACCGTCATCAATGCATTTTTTTATGACATCGGCGACTGCCGATGTGTCTTCCAGTGTGGTCAAGGTTCCGTAGGGGTCAAAATTGCCGAAAATCAATATATCGTTGCCCAGTTTTTTCCGGGTTTCGGCAACATCATTTTTCTGATCTACGCTTATGGCATCGGCACCGCATTCGTGCATCATCTCGATAATCATATCTGTCGAACCGCAGATATGATTTACAGAAGGAATTGAGATGGCATCAAACACCTTGGTGAGATTCGGCTGGATGAGAGTTTTCCACATGCGCGGCGAGAGCAGGTCGGTCCCTGAACCCATTTCCCTCACACTGATAAAATCGACTCCAAGGCTTTCGTAATGCTTGCAAAGATCAATGGTGACCTGGGTTACCTGTCCGAGGAATATTTCTATCTGATCTTTTTTCTTCTTCAGCCCTTTTAACAGGATATCAAGCTCCATTATCTGGCCGGCCAAGGTAAAAGGCCCAAGAACCCAGGCGCCGACAGCAAGATCAGGGGCATCATTTTTCAGGATCTCAAAAGCCTTATCAACCACCCCCATACGGCCCTGGCTCATGTAATTGTCAGGGATGTCTATTTCATCAAGATCTTTCCATTTGTTGGGTACAGTGGGATAAATTATGCCTTCAGCACTGTCATACAGGCTGATCCCTCTTCCCATGGCTTCGGCCACAGTCGCCATATCATAGGGGATAACAAGTCCATCCAGTCCCCACATTCTGGCAGAGGTCAGTGCAGCCCCGGCCATCAACTGGGCGTCATTGTGAATTTTTGCAAACTGCGTCTCCATCTTTTCAATGGCCTGCACAGTGACGGATCCCTGCCCGCTGAAACAGGGCATCCTGTCGAGCGGCTCCTTTTTGAACATTTTCATTACTCTTTCTTTTCCTGTTAGTTCCGCCATAACTCCTCCAATTTCATAAATTATTTACTGATGTATAGTGTTTGATTATTTATTTTTTCCGTAAAAAACCTTTCTGTACCAATCTTGCCTCGATTGCCGCCTCAAGCTCACTGGGATGCGGGACACTTGTAAATGCCACTTCACCGTTTATGAGAATGGTCGGCACCGGCAGCATCTTCCCGGCCTTTTTGCATAAATCAAGAAAACGCTGGGCATTCTCCCTGTCTCCCTGCCTTATCACCGTCTGGATTTCAATCAAATCACCAAATATTTCGACAATCATATCAACCGTGTTGATCGCATAATCGTAGAGGACGCAGTGAACACGTTCGCAGATTATTTCAACAAGAATCGGAGCCTTACCAGAGGCTTTGAGGGGTTGAATCGGATCATATTTTTGCTCTTCACTAAGACGTGTTTCGCAGCTATTTTCTTTATTCTCGTCCATTACTTGTGCTCTCCTTACGATACTTACGTAGCCTCTAAACAGAGCTTTTAAGCTGCTCCACAAATTCGGGGAACAATTTAAACAAAGGATGATTCTGATCCTTTGGCAGTCGTCCTGTTTCACTGAATACAGCAGTTGCCTGGAAAGCATTGGCCATCGCCACTGCGGGCATAACACGTGATGCGCCTGCCATGGGGCCTGAAAAAATCATATCGTGATAGAGGAAGGCGGCGAGGGACTCCAGAGCTGCATCTGCTGCAGCCCATCCCTTGAATCCCCAACTCTCTCTTGCATGTTTCCACATATACGAGCCGTTGCTCGGTGCGCTGCCGGTGGGAAACCCCCATTTTTCCTTGATCATTTTGTTTGCCATGCCGCATAAAGCAGTGGCCGGACCGTTCATCACAGAAGTGTCCACAAAGACACTCTCAAAATTTGCTCCTACATTCTCAATAGCATCCAGGAGCTTCTGTGTTCCCGTAACCCTGCCTGTCGGCATCTGATCTTCCTGGTCATAGGCCACAAGCAGAACATGCTTAACCCCGATGTCGGCAATTTCCTTAATTTCAGTCTCAAGATCCTGCTCCCAGACTGTAAGACTGTTATAGAACATGCGGTCAAGCAAGCCTTTCTCCGCACAATAGGCGGCGCCTTCCAGTTTAGGTTTCATCACCCAGGCGTCAATACAAAAAGGCATATCACTGACAGAGGTGACAAAGTCGATATAGGTCTTGAATTCATCACCGGTATTGGCAACTATATCGGCCATGCCGGGTACTCCGGTTTCCTGCCAAAATCTGTCCTGAGTCTGCAGAAGTTCAGACGCCCTTTTCTCGTCAAACCCCTCTTTGCGCTTGCCTTCGAAAACTTTGTCTCCTTTCTGAAATATTGATGAACAGGTGACTGTCGGATACTCGCCCGGCTGTCCGCCAAACTTGACCCCACCTACTTCGCAAACCTTTTGTTCCGTCTCAAATTGAAACATCTATTCCTCCTTATTCAGGATTTCTCATGGGTCAGTAACTTTTTGAATCATTTCCTGTTTCTGCTCTTCATTTAAAACATTCTCTATTATTTTTAT
>JAUXHH010000125.1 GCA_030621655.1 Desulfobacterales bacterium | reverse complement strand
GCACAAGCCAGGCTTTTAAACCGTGCCGAGACTGATCTGAATATCATTGTCGGACTCTGCGTTGGCCATGATATCCTGTTTACCAAGTATTCCGATGCCCCGGTTACCACTCTGGTGGTTAAGGACCGTGTCGCCGGACATAACCCGGTGTCTGTTTTATACGGCCAGAATTTTTATTACAAGCGTCTGCAAAAACAACCTGTCTTGCCTGACCAGCACAATTCCAATAAATGAGAGCTGTCCGTGATCCCATGGCTGAAAAGCAGAACACCTTACCCATAGAGGCTCTTCGCATTAAGGCAGAGCTGGAACAGTACTTTATCCAGTCCTCTATTGAATGCCCTTACGGCATGACATATACGGCTGTTTACAACCAGGCTCTTTTTGACACAATGCCTGACTTTCTGATGGGAGCATATCTTGCCTCGGGTTATCGCCGAAACGGTAATATCTTATATAATATGCACTGTAAAGGATGTCAGGCATGTGTACCGATCCGCATCGACCCACAAGAATTCAAGGCTAATAGAAACCAGAAAAGAACCTGGAATAAAAACCGGGATATCACTGTCGAGATAACCCCACTTACCTGCAGCCGTGAAAATCTTGCCCTCCTGGAAAAATTCCTTGCTGCCAGATATCCGGGACGTGACAGTTCTGCCCTTGATTATTATAACGGTTTTTTCCTGAACCACATAACCAATACAGTTGAGGTCAGCTACAGAATCGGATCCAGACTGGTTGGTGTGGCAATTGTCGATTTGAGTACAACCTGGCTTAATATTGTGTTTTTTTATTTTGATCCTGCAGAGGGCAAAAGAAGTCCTGGAACCTATAACATATTGTATCTTATTGACTTTTGTATGCAAAAAGGAATAGAGTTCGTTTATCTGGGGTACTGGATCGAAGATGTTAGACAGATGGACTACAAGGCAAACTTCAAACCTCATCACATTCTACGGAGTGGTACCTGGAGGTTAATAAACTGCTGAGTTTTAGAAAACTCACCTGAAATAACATCGGAAACTGGAGTTTGTTTGAAGGCACTTTACAAGGGATACAAACACATATAGGGGAAGCCCAATTCGGACTCAAATCTATCAACACCCTTTATATCAGGGTCATTAATTTCTTTGGTACGACAGACGATGATTTTAAAGCGGTCTTAGAAAATCTTGTCAAAACTTCACCACTGAAGGGGATGAAAAGGGCAGTTGAAGGGTTTACCCTGCAAAAGGAGTTGTAGAACTTTTAGCCCGCAGGTTTTCCACCCTATTTTACCTTTCTTACCTACTTATCGGCAATTGAACTGCCGGGAATAAAAGATCTCACTTTCCTGCGAAAGACAGCCAACTTGGCCTTGCTTTCATCGATGGAAACATAAAGAACAGGTACCACCACCAGGGTCAGAAAGGTGGCGACCATCAGGCCGAATATGACCACAATAGCCATGGACCTCCACCACTGGCTCGATTCACTTACCCACGAGATTGCCAGGTTGTGAAAATCGTATGAGACCCCGGTCACCATTGGCAGCAAGCCAAGAATGGTTGTTACGGCTGTCAAAAGTACCGGACGCAGCCTTGTTGCCCCGGCAGCCATTACTGCATCGCGTAATTCAAAACCACGCTTCCGGAGCTTGTTTATATAATCAACCAGTACAATACCGTTATTGACCACAACTCCTGCAAGAGAGATAACACCGACCCCTGTCATAATTATACCAAATGGAGAACGTATAACGGTCAATCCCAGGAAGGCACCGCCCAGGGAAAGGATTACAGCTGTCATGATGATAAAGGGCTGGGCCACAGAGTTAAACTGGGTCACCAAGACCAGGAATATCAGAAAAAGAGCAATGGCAAAAGCCTTTGAAAGGAACTCTTCTGACTCCTTCTGAAATTCAAACTCACCTGTAAAGGTAATACGATACTCCGGAGGCATGGGGAAACTCTTCAACAGTTCTTCTGCCTGAGCCCTGGCTACCGGACCGGGAATTTTATTCTCATCGACATTGGCCTTTACGGTCACGACACGTTCATGATTAATACGGACAATATCCCCAAGTCCTCCTGCAAACTCAATACGCGCCAAGGTCGTCAATGGTACCAGTTTCCCTGATGGAGTCGGCAGCATAAGTTCTCGAAGAACATCCGTTACTCTGCGGTTTGTATCTGAAAGCTGAACGGTGATATCGTAATCCTCATCCCCTTCCCGGTAAGTGGAAACCTCAAGGCCGTTATAGGCGGTTTTCAGCGCTGTGCCGATATTAGCAGTAGTGAGACCGAAAAGGGCGGCTTTCTGGCGGTCAAGCCTTACCCGAACCGTGGGGGTGCCTTCCACATAGTCATCCCTTATGTCAACAACAAAAGGAATATTTGCGATCATCTCCCGAATGGTTTTGGCAATACGTCCTAAAATCTCAAAATCATCACCGGCAATTTCAATATTAATCGGTGCCCCGGTTGGCGGCCCCTCTTCCCGTTCAGCTACCGTAATTTTGGCACCCGGGATATTTTTCACCCGTTCACGTATAACTTCCATGGATTCGGAACTGGCCCTGACCCTGTCTTCAAGGTCAATAAACTGAATACCGACATGGTTCGGGGCATTCGGGTCAAACATCATGCCGGGCCCTGATGTTACTACTGACTTGGCATAGATGTGTTCAATATTAGCAATATCGCTCGGGCCGAAAAACTTTTTACCGTCTTTTTTCTCATGTTCCTTGGGTTCGTACGAGGCCATATACCGGTCTACTGTCGATCCAGCATCCTGTGAAATATCATACCCGTTCACGGCACTTTCAACCTGACGCACAACGGAATCTACGTAATCCAGATCTGCCCCTTCAGGAGTATCCAGATTTACATACATTGCCTTTGGTTCAATATTGGGAAAAAACTCCACAGGCTTCTCCAGGCCAACACTGAGGAGCCATATCTGAATTAGAAGCACGAGAAAACAGAAAGCAATTAAAGTTACAACTGTTTTATGGTTAAAAGCCTTCTGCAGTGACCTTGAATACAGGGTGAGTATAGGTCCACTAATTGAAACAGGACTTTCTCCAGCCTGAGCGATTTCTTCTGCACTTAGAGTTTGGTTTTTCTCTGCTTCAGATACTTTTCCGCTTCCAGGTTTAACCTTCATGAAAATTGCGGCCAGGGCCGGGTTGATAATCATTGCAACAAACAGGCTGGAAGAAAGGGTGATAATCAGGGTCAAGGGGAGATAACTCATAAATTCTCCCATGATCCCCGGCCAGAAGAGCATTGGGGAAAATGCAGCCAGAGTTGTCAAGGTGGAGCCGATGACAGCATAAGCCACTTCGGAAGTAGCCTTTTGGGCTGCCTCCAAGCGCGGCACACCCTGCTCGATATAGCGATAGATGTTTTCAACGATAACAATGGCATTGTCCACCAGCATACCAAGTGCCAAAGTAAGACTGAAAAGAACTACCATATTCAAGGTAATATCCAGTATATACAGAACGGTAAATGTAAGAAGCATGGAAAAAGGAATGGCAAGACTCACGAGGATTGCATTCCTGATACCCATGGCAAAAAGAATGACGAACACGACGAGAACCAGGCCCGAGAGAATGTTGTTCTCAAGATCTGCCACCATGTTTCGAATATCCTTGGCCTTGTCCATAAGTTTGGTAATCTCAGTACCTTTAGGCCAGGTTGGCTGCACACGTTCCAGTAAATCATCAACACCATCGGTGATAGCAATGATGTTCTCACCGGCACGCTTTTTGACCATGATGTTGATAGCTTCCCTGCCATTCAGCCTGGATCGGCTGGTCTCATCCTTGAAACCGTCAACTACACGGGCCACATCCTTCAGATAGATCGGCTGTCCCCGGTGGGTTCCAACAATCAGATGATAGATATCATCCGGACTATCAAACTCACCAGGCACCCTTAACTGAAACCGTCCGTCTCCCAGACGGATAACACCGCCCGATGTATTTTTATTCTCCTGGGTAACGGCATCCTGCAGAGCAAGTATCGGAATATTGTAATAGGCAAGTTTTTCCGGAAAGACCTCGACCCGTATCTCCCGTTCGATCCCTCCTGTTACTTCGGCTTCAAGAACTCCCTGGATAGCCTCAATTTCATCCTTGAGGTCGTCGGCAATTTCTTTCAGGCAAACAATACCGCAGGTACCTGACAGAGAAAATACAACAATGGGTAGTTCGGAAAAATTGACCTCAAAAACTGAAGGGTCTTCCTCGAGATCGGCAGGCAGTTCATTTTTTGCCTCATCCACTCGATCCCGTACCTTCTGCAAGACATCATCGATGTCTGTCCCGGTAACAAATTCGATATTTATGGAAGAAAGCCCCTCAGAACTGACTGAGTGGATTTTTTTCACCCCTTCAAGCCCTTTGAGTTTTTTTTCGATCTCAATGGTTATAGAGGTTTCGATATCTTTGGAGGCTACACCCTTATAGCTGGTGGAGACAAAAACATTGGGTATAGTAATATCAGGATCGCTTTCCCGTGGAAGGATTCTGTAACAGTATGTACCAATGATCAGAATTATGGCGGCAAGCACCAGAACACTTACCCGCTGCCGTACGGCGGTATCAGAAACAATCACTTGGTTATCTCCGCCGGGTTGGTGACCTTTTTTACCACATTTAGTCTCTGCCCTTCATCCACGCTGCGCTGCCCGACAACAATGACTTTCCCCCCTGGTTTGAGCCCTTCGGTGATCTGGATCTGCCAGCCATCGAGAATACCGAGCTTTACTTCCTGGAGTTTTGCGACATTGTTCTCTTCCACATAGACGTAATGTTTATTGTCACGGGAAATGACGGCGTACAAAGGGATGGCAAGGGCATCGGGAAATTCCTGTTTGACTATTTCAACCCTGGCAAACATGCCGGGCAGAATCTCTTCCAGCTTATTTTCCACTTCCAACTCAAGTCTGTAAACCTGGGCCAGTGATTCAGGAGCAATTGCCAGAAAATATTTCGTGCCTGTTATTTCTTTATTGCCTAAGGCCTCAATCGTTATTTCAAACCTGTCAATCTTTCGCACTGCATGAACATCTGATTCCGGGATACCGACAATCACCTTGAGTCGTTCAATATCCAGCACCGTGGCTACAGGATCTCCGACAGCAAGATAAAGTCCTTTTTTGGCAGGGAGTTCATTGACAATCCCTGCAATAGAAGATTTAATAAAACACCGTTTCAATTGCAATTCGGCAGTAGCCAGATCAGCCTCAAGTGACTCCACCTCTGCCTTGACAGAATCATATCTGGATTGGGCGATAATCTCCTGTTCGTGCAGGCCCGATAACCGCTTTAAATTTATAAGGGCCAGGTTATATGCTGCCTTGATGGAATTTCTTCTATTCTCGTAATCACCTGTGTCAAGCCGGGCAATTAAATCACCCTGTTTTACGTGACTGCCCTCT
>JAUXHH010000085.1 GCA_030621655.1 Desulfobacterales bacterium | reverse complement strand
TCAATGCGGAACAGAGCCTGGAATTGGCCTTCCATATTGCGGAAATGATTCGCAGCTAGAGTATGGGGAAAAGACTTTACTTGCCCAGGGAAAGCTTGTTGAAGGTGGTGTCAGGCGGTACAGGATATTTGCCGTCAAAACATGCCTTGCAGAATATGTCTGCATCGGCGCCTGTGGCCTTTATCATTCCCTCAAGACTCAGATAATAGAGCGTGTCCAGATCAAGATGTTTCCGGGTTTCCTCGATAGATTTTTGAGCAGCGATGAGTTCTGTATTGGAAGGGAAATCAATACCATAATAACAAGGATTACGGGTAGGAGGGCAGCTGATGAGCATGTGCACCTCTTTAACCCCAACCTCACGTAAAGACCTGATTCTGCTTTTCCCTGTAGTTCCCCTGATGATCGAATCTTCTATAACAATTACCTTTTTGCCTTCCAGGAAGGAGCGCACCGGGTTGAGTTTCACCTTGACACTGAAATCGCGCATGGACTGGGTGGGTTGAATAAAGGTGCGTCCCACATAGTGATTACGGATAACACCCATCTCCAGAGGTATTCCTGATTCCTGCGAATAGCCGATTGCCGCATAATTTCCTGAATCAGGGAAGGGCATCACCAAGTCAGCCTCAACTTGGCACTCGCGTGCCAGAATTTTGCCCATCTGCTTGCGGCTCTCATAAACATTTATACCAAAGATGTCGCTGTCAGGACGGGCAAAGTAGACATGCTCAAAAATGCAGAAGCTGTGTTTTTGCTTGGGCCAGGGGAAAAGCGATTTAAGCCCGTTTTTATCAATGATTAACACCTCTCCCGGCTCAATATCCCTGATATAATGAGCTTCCACCAGGTCAAGGGCACAGGTTTCCGATGCCACAATATAGGCTCCGTTGCTAAGCTGTCCCAAACAAAGAGGCCGGAACCCGCCGGGATCGCGTATTGCCACCAACTGGTCCTGGGTCATCAGGAGCATGGAGTAGGCGCCTTTGACCTTGGAAAATGTTTCAGTAATGGCTGCCTCCAGTCCTTTTGGAGAGTTGCGGACCAGAAGATGAACAACTACCTCGGTATCCATGGTGGTCTGAAATATGGAACCCATTTCTTCCAGGTCATCACGGAGTTCCCTGGTATTAACCAGGTTGCCGTTATGGGCCACTGCCAGGGTGCCACCCTTGTGGGAAACCGTGAAGGGCTGGGCATTTAAAAGATGGGATGCGCCGGTGGTGGAATAACGGACATGACCGACTGACAGGTGGCCTTTGAGACCCTTGAGAATATCTTCGGTAAATACTTCGGGTACCAACCCCATGGCTTTATGCTGAGATATCAGGCTGCCGTCAGAGGTTACGATGCCGGTGCTTTCCTGTCCACGATGCTGCAGAGCATAGAGCCCGAAATAAGTGAGCCTTGCTGCGTCAGGGTGGCCGAAAATACCACAGACTCCACATTCATCCCTGGGACGATCTCTTAATATCCGGTCCATATTCTATTTGATACTCAATGAGTTGGTTCAACTTTGAAAGGGGTCAATATACCTCTTTTTTAGGAATGTTCAATGCTGACAATTTATTTTTTTGTGCAAGAGGAGGATTTGTCGTCTGATATAGAAAAATTATCCAGCCCGCGGTAAAAATTAACCCATGAAGATGTGTTATTCAGAGACCAGTTTCTGGGAGGGACAAAGCCGTTTTTGAATTTATTTTCCAGGCCATAAGGCTTGAGCCTGTCATAGGCCAGAACATACACACAGCGTTTTTTGCCGGGGTAAACCTCACACCAGCCTTTATGACTGCCGCCACAAGGACCGTTCAAAAGATATTTGGCGCAGCGGGATTGGGGACAGAGAAAAGCCAATTCTTCCAGTGTGCAGTCTCCGCAGTTCAGGCAACCAAAGAGGGCTGCTTTGGTTATATATTCAAAGGTGGAAAGGGGGCCTCTCATTTTCGTTTCATCCAAACGAAGGCATGCTTTTTTACAGAACTCATAGAGACGCCCCTCAGGCACGAAAGACACTTCGTGGACCCAGTGTGCAAAAGAATAAGCTGAAATCCAGGGAGGCTTTTTCCGAACTCTTATTGTTTCTCTTGGAGTATTGAGGCCTGTTTCATGGTCTTTTTCATAATAGTGGAATGTGTCCGGCGGACAAAAAGAGAGATCAGGAATGAGGCTCTGCCAGTCCGAAACCATCTGGTCGGCCTGGGAGAGCACAACATCGATATCTTCAAAGTTAAGGGCCGGCCCTCCGATATGAGCGCCGTCATATCCCAGGCCCTTTAAAACCGCCAGTAGTTTGGCCGCCCGCACAAGCCTGGCCTTTTTGCCTTTGTCTGCAGTGCGAGCCTCCCATTGGATCTGTTCATATAAGGAGTCAGGAATGAGACAGCCCGGCAGCTTGCCCTCGTACATGAGTTCAACCACCTTCAGGCTCGGGATAAAAACATTGCCGAGGACCGGGATATTAAGCTGATTCGATTTCATATATTGCAGAAGTTCATGGAATTTTCGAGCATCATACCCCAACTGCGTTATGACAAAGTCAGCTCCAGCAGCCACTTTACGGTGCAGCTTGTAATACTGCATAACCAGCTCGGACTCCAGCATCTTGAACGGTGAGACAACTACACCTTTGAGAAAAGGGGTGCCTGTCTCTTGCTCGCCACGTCCTTCATTTTTGAGGAAGTCCCTCCCCTTGTTATTCATCCCGGAGAGCATGTCAAGGGCATGAATCGTATCAAGGTCGAATACAGGTTTTGGATAACCGCAGTAACCTTCCTTGGGATAGTCGCCGGCAATAACAAGCAGGTTATGCAAATTATGCCTGTCCCAGCCAAAAAGCAACGACTCCATCTGGTTCCTGTTCTTATCCTTGCAGGAAAGATGGATAATTACTTCGGAGCCCATGGCCAGAATTTCTGTACCAAGAGTTTCTGGAGAGAGGGCGGGTTGCCCTCCGGCATTTTCTGTAATGCTGAGGGCCTGAAAACGCCCGTCTGCAGCAATATCTTTCGCCAGATTGACGATCCTGTTGATTTCCTGTGTCCTGCCTCCCCGTCCCGGGACGAGTTCAAATGTCAGGGTAAATTCATCAGGATCTTTGAGAGAACGGCGCAGTTTTGAATTGTGATCTTCCATAAGAGAATGTTTCGACAGACTCCTGGTTTTAAACTTGAACTTGAGGCTTGATTCCTGTATTCAGTTCCTACTTGTCTGAAAAGCTGCTTCGAAAAATTTTTCCAGGTACGTATTTATACGTATATATTAATACTATTTAAGCAAAGATGAAACAGGTACTCAATAAAGGAATATAATTATCTTGGAATATCTATTATTTATCTTACTGTTATTGTATCTGGTTGTAGAGGCAGCAGAGCAGTTTCTTGCCATTATCAACCTTAAATATCTTGCTGCGCATGGAGCAGAAGTTCCGCCGGGTTTTGAAAAGCATGTTGATAGTTCAACACTGATGAGAATACGGGACTACACGGTTGAACATGGCCGTGTAGCTCGAATTGCAGCAGTTGTTTCAATGGCTGTCACCGTTTTGTTTCTCTTTGGCGGGTTGCTGAACTGGCTTAACAGTTTTATTGCAGAGCGGGGTTGGTCTCCGGTAGTTTCAGGGGTCATATTCTTTATGGTGCTCATATATGGGGAAACTCTTATTAACATACCATTTTCCCTCTATAATACTTTTTCCATTGAAAAACGCTTTGGATTTACGAATCAGACTCCAGCACTCTGGGTGAAGGATCTTATAAAGTCGCTGATTTTGAATACCCTGCTGTTGGGCTTTCTGTTGTATGTGCTGTTGTGGTTGATCCGGGCTCTGCCCGATTTATGGTGGTTGGCAGGTTGGGTTTTCTTTTTGTTCTTCAGTATCTTCCTGTTGTACATTTCGCCATATGTTATTGAACCTCTGTTTAATAAGTTCAAGCCCATGGAAGATACATCCTTGGAAGGGCGCATTAAAGAGACTATGGCCCAAACGGGCTTGAAGATTAACAGGGTGTTTTCCATGGATGCATCCAAAAGAAACAGTCACAGCAATGCCTATTTCACAGGCATAGGCCATGTAAAGAGAATTGTCCTGTTTGATACCTTGCTGGCGAATCATGTGGATGACGAAATAATAGCCATCCTGGCTCATGAAGCTGGGCATTGGAAGAAGAAACATATTTTAAAGATGCTTGTTTTCAGCCAAACCATAGGACTGTTCGGATTTTATTTAGCTTATAAGCTGACAGCAGGAGACGTACTTGCAGATATTTTTATGCTGGACATCTCAACCATACATGCAAAACTTCTATTGGCTGTCTTTCTCGGCACTCTTGCATTATTCCCACTCAGGCCTTTCATGGCATATATCTCCCGCCGGCACGAGGTTGAAGCCGACAATTTTGCCCTGCAGTTAACCGGAACCCCTGGGCCAATGGCAGATGCCTTAATTAAACTTGGAAAGGACAATTTGGCCAATCTGCATCCGCATCCATTGTATGCAGCAGTTTACTACAGCCATCCACCCCTGGTGCAGAGGGTGAAGAGAATTTTATCTGTAGAGGCAAATAATGCCTGAAAAAAGAGATGTTATGGACACGATTGCATGACAGAAAAAGAAATTGATAAATATCAGGCCCCACAAGCATTCCATGATCATGCGGAAGAGTACGATAGTTGGTTTGAGGATAGCCTGGTTTATGAGACAGAAATGACTGCCTTAAGATCTCTGCATGTTGAAATGGATGATCCGAAGATGGAGATAGGCGTAGGGCCGGGCCGTTTTGCCAAGACCCTGGGAGTTTCCTTTGGTATCGACCCGGCCTGGGCACCGCTCGCGCTTGCTTCCAAAAGGGGGATAGGGTGTTGTCAGGCTTTTGGAGAGCAGCTGCCTGTAAGAGACAGGATAATTGGTACGATATATGTGCTCTTTACCCTGTGTTTTGCTTTAGATCCTCAAAAAATATTACGGGAATGCTCTAGAGCTCTAAAAGAGGATGGGCATCTGATCATCGGCATGATTCCTTCTGAAAGTGCATGGGGTAGAAGCCTGACTACCAAGAAAAAGGCAGATCATCCCCTTTATAAATATGCCCGTTTTTATACTATAGAAACTTTACGTAAGTGGTTGGCCAATGCAAATATGAGTATTGTGGAGTACAGGTCAACTTTATACCAGGCCCCTGGGTGCGTAGAGCAAAATGAACCCCCCAAAGATATTCTTGATGAACATGCAGGGTTTGCAGTTATCGTAGTGCGGAAGAATCATGTATAGAATTATTACCCTGATCAAGGCACAATGGTTCGCCTTTCAGGTTTTCACAGGTGAAAATTTCTTATTGATTAGAGACGAAAGAAACGTCAGGACTGGGCTGCGCATGTTTGGGGGTGGCGCAACGGTTAATGAAGCCCCTTAACAGGAATAACTGATTCGGGTTCAGCCCGACAAATTGAATACCGCACTGTCTCAAGTCGTCAGCTGCTAAAAAATCTTCGGTCTCAACAGACCGGTCCCAGGCATTGCTGCAAGGAATTGCCTCTACAAAACGGTCATCAGAAATGAGGTCGACTTTAAGTTTGGAATAATCAACGTCTCTGTTTTTGGGATCATGGTAGGTGATTTTGGCGCCACCTAAAGAGATATCACTGACTGTACCGATGATTTCCGGGCTGGATGTAATAAGGACAGCAATCACACCGCTTGATATTGGCGATCGCTGATGGAGACGGCGATCATTATATTCAGAGCTTTCAGCCATTTTGCTACTCCTGAAAAATTCTTTATTTATAAATAATAATTCATAATTATCGATATGTCTATATTATTTTATACTGCCCGTATGGTCAAAAATGCATAGAAAGATGATACAGGGGCCATAAACTGTCGTTGTTGCAAGGCTGAGATAGAGAGTTGTGAGAAACCCGGGCGAGCTGTCTCTATAAATATTTAAAAACAAAAAAGGCCGGACACCTGTGGTGCCCGGCCCTTATAAGTAATTATTAAAATCTGATTTACTCTTTGGTCTTCTCTTCTTCCGGTTCAGGGATTCGACCTTCTGTTAAATCCCGGCCTTCCAGGTAGCGGATGATGGATTCTGCCGCCTCTTTGCCCTGGTAGGCAGCCTTGGCAGCAGTCTGGGGACCAAGCACGGCGTCGCCGCCGGCAAAGATCCAGTCAACCGATGACTGCATGGTAACCTCATCCACCACGAAGGTGCTCCACCGTGAAAGTTCAATCTCGATTTGCGGATTTTCTATATGCTGCACATCCTGGCTGATTGCCGGGATTATGGCATCAGCTTCGATCATGAAATTGGAATCAGCAATCGGCACCGGCCTGCAGCGCCCGGATGCATCACATTCGCCCAGTTTCATACGGATACATTCAATCTTTGTCAGTTTTCCGTTTTCACCATGAATTTTCACCGGGGCAGCGAGGAATTCAACTTTTACCCCTTCTTCTTCAAGGTGATGGATTTCAGCCTGTGAGGCAGGCATCTCTTTCTTGGTGCGGCGGTAAAGAATAAAAACCTTGTCAGAGCCTGTACGCAGGGCTGTCCTGGCTACGTCAATGGCTACGTTGCCGCCACCGACCACGACAACATTACGGCCAAGGTTTAGAGCTTCTCCCAGGTTCACACGCCGAAGATAATCAACACCGTGCATGACTCCTTTAAGGTCTTCGCCATCAATCCCCAGTTTGCGGCTGGCATGGGCTCCGATGCCTATAAACACTGCACCAAAACCTTCATCTTTTAGCTCCTGCAGGGTCTTGTCCTTGCCTATGGTGACATTATTGAGTATTTCTACTCCACAGTTAACCAGGGCAGCAAACTCCGCATTGATTATATCACGGGGCAGCCGGTAAGCGGGTATGCCTACAGTTAACATGCCGCCGAAGGCAGGCAAGCTTTCATATATTGTGGAATGATAGCCTTCGTGGGCCAGGTAGAAAGCGCAGGCCATGCCGGCAGGGCCGGAGCCGACGATGGCAACTTTTTTGTCCTTTGGCATGGCGCAGGGCTTGAGCATGTTTTTATTGTTTGCCACCATCCAG
>JAUXHH010000021.1 GCA_030621655.1 Desulfobacterales bacterium | reverse complement strand
CTTTCTGATGGTATTCTGATAAGGACTTATTTGTGAAAAAGTTTTCATTATTATTTGTTTCCTGAACGATACCGTTTTATTTTTTCTAATACGTTAATGATTTATGTGTAATGTAAATCGTATATACTTATGCAAATATTATACCACTTGTGGTTTCTGGGCTGTTGTAAGTATGAATGGTAAAAGAAATGTAATGATTTCAGCATGATTGACGATAAGTCGTCCTGAGACATAGAGGGAGGTGAGTTTTGTTCAGGTGTGTCAAAAAAAACACGGTGTTGTATAAACTGTTGTATTTTTTATACAATCGCGCATCGATATTTCAGGCATTTTCCAGATTATTTAACAGAAACCGGTCAAAAGCGTTATCCATTTCAAGCCTGAGGGAAAGGGTCAGCAGTGGAAAGTTCCGGGGAGATAAATCGCGAATCTTAACCAGATCCTTTTCTGTGGTAATCAGGGCCTGTGCTCCAGATGATAAGCCATTACTGTGGAGTGATTCGATATC
This sequence comes from Desulfobacterales bacterium, assembly GCA_030621655.1. Lineage (GTDB taxonomy): Bacteria > Desulfobacterota > Desulfobulbia > Desulfobulbales > BM004 > BM004. The sequence goes on along the minus strand of JAUXHH010000021.1, from coordinate 13,354 downwards.
ATCCAAAGAGTAAGAATAGTGGTCTTCAAAAGACTGAAAACCTGCCAGGTTCATTTGGAATTTTTTCAATATATTTTGAAAGGATTCGGGTTGGGCAATTCCGCAGAAGCCATAAACCGGTATCGTGCGGCTTTCTGATAAGCTGAGAGTGTCATTCTTCCCTGAGTAGGTTCTGCTAAGAGTTTCATCAGGTAGATAGGAGCCGGTGAATGCCGGCTTGTCAGGAAATAAATTATGCAGGAATTCGATAAACTGTTGCACATTATCATCCAAAGGAGTGTCAACTCCACTAATGATAAATGCATCTGCTCTCTTCAAAGCTGAAAGAGGTTCGCGTAAATCTCCTCCCGGCAGGACACGGCCATTGCCTAAAAGTTTTTGGGCGTTGAAAAGCACCAGGTCAACATCCCTTTTTAAGGACATATGCTGAAAGCCGTCATCGAGGATGAGACAATCAACTCCATAGGAATCAATGGCAAAACGGCCTGTTATAGAGCGGTTTTTTCCTGTTATCACCGGCATTCCAGGCAGTTTTTCGGCAAGAAGTCGTGGTTCGTCTCCTGCATGGTCTGCGTCCATCAATATCTCGGTGCCATCAGATACAATGTTTATTTCTCCAGAAGCAGATCCTTTGTAACCACGGCTCAATACTGCGGGTTTTTTATTCTGCTGCTGGAGAAGTTTTGCAATGTAATGCACCAGGGGAGTCTTGCCGGTTCCACCCAGAATAAGATTCCCGACACTAATCACAGGGACTTCAAGTTTGTGCTGCTTGAAGAAGCCTTTTTGGTAGAGGCTGCTGCGGTTAGCCATGACACAGCTGTAAATCGGAGAAAGCGGTCGTCCCCAGAAAAAGAGATGTTTCAATTTTGTATGCGGTTTGCTGGTCATGGCTTAAATGTAATGAGACTAGGATGTAAACTTTTTCAGTCAATGTGGCGTCTTATACTCTAAAAAGTCATGTTAATAAAACATTAATCTTTTTCAAATTATTTGAAAATGAGGAGAAAAAATGGCTGGCATGTACATATCGGGTACTATATGAAATGTTCATGAGAAATGCGGGTTAACGGGATGGTGTTTCAGGTGGGTGGTTGCTTCGAATCGATGATGAACTGAATGATTTCAATATGGCGCTTCGTAACACCACGGTGCTGTAGGACCAATGCCTGGGCCTCTTCTCCCATCTTTTCCCGGAGTGAATTGTTACTAAGGAGTTTCTTTAATATTTCGAAAATATCATCTTCGTCATGACAGACAATTGCAGCATCTTTTTCCAAAAGGTCTGATGATATCTCTGTAAAGTCGTCCATGTATGGACCAAAGAGTATTGGTTTGCCAAAGGCAGCCGGCTCAAGTGGATTATGTCCACCATCCGGAACCAGACTGCCACCAATAAATGCAATATTGCAGAAGCTGTACATTCGTGAAAGTTCGCCCATGGTATCAAGAATCAGCAGCGGAGCTCCGGGGAATTCTTCGTCCTGAAACGGGGCGGTACGACACCTGACAGTTAGCCCCAGTTTCGCTGCTATTTCTTTGATTTCACGACCTCTTTCTATATCGCGAGGAGCCACGACCAGAAAAAGGTCAGGGAAGAGCAGAGAGAGGCGCTTGTAGGCCGACAAAATGAATACTTCTTCGCCGGGATGAGTGGAGCCCGCAATCCAGACAACCTTTTCAGGGGGTATGCCGAATTGCTGCCTGTAAAAGGAGATTGGACGCTGTTCCTGGTCCCAGCCCACCGTGTCCGGCAGTACTGCGTCATATTTCAAATTACCCAAAGCTTTTACTTCGTCTCCATTGACACCAAGGTCGATCATTTTTTTTGCATCGGCAGCAGTCTGCATTGAGATGAATTTGAAAGTATTGAACATGGGGAGAAATATGAAGCGGAATCTTTGATAGCGGGCAAAAGAGCTTTGGGAAATACGGCCGTTGACCAGAATTGCAGGCGTATTATTTTTGTCCAGGGAATGGATAAAATTTGGCCAGAAGTCCGTCTCGATGAGGACAAACAGGTCCGCATCAACACAATCAATAAACTTTTGGACAATACTGTAAATATCCAGGGGAAATGGCACAAACAGGTCAACTTCCCCGGCCATGACCTTTCCGGCAAGTTCTTCTCCTGTTTTTGTTGAAGCAGAGAAAATAAGTGTGATGTCAGGGCGTGCCAATTTTAATTCCTTCACCAGTGGCTGGGCTGATAAAACTTCGCCTACGGAAAGGGCATGTATCCAGATACGCTGTTGGCCTACAGGAAGTTTTTGCGTGAGTTCCTCAATACCGATACCCAGCCTGAGAAGAATCCTGCCTCTGTATTTAGGAGAAATGATTGCTTTGACTAAAAGCAGAGGTGATAATAAAATCAGGCTTGCAACTTGGAAAATATTGTAGAGAATTATATTCATGGAAAAGTTTTAAATATTTAAGTCTGAACAATAAACTGGACGCCACTCTTTAATCAGATCATAATGATACAAATATTACATATTTAACCACTAATAAAAACAATTACAATGAACTTGCTTCTTTTTGAATCAAAAGAAATGATGTCAGACGCTACGATTGTCCTTAACGACAGACGGAGTGAACATATCATCAGGGTACTGGGTTGTAATTCTGGAGATACTGTCAGGGCAGGGATGATAAACGGCTCTGTGGGTACCGGAGAGATAGTTTCCATCGGCAGAGGGCGGGAGAATTCAGAAGTGGTTCTGCGCTTCACTGCAGAGGGAGATGTTCCTGCTCAACCTCCCTTGGATCTTATTATGGGACTGGTGCGTCCAATCATGCTCAAAAAAATTCTGGCCCAGGCTGCTTCCATTGGTGTGGGCAGGATTTTCCTGATCAATGCCAACCGGGTTGAAAAAAGTTTCTTTGGGGCAAGTCTGCTAAAGGATGAAAACTACCGATCATATCTTTTAGATGGCTTGGAACAGGCCAAGGATACCATTCTGCCGCAGGTTAGCATACATGAGCGTTTCAGGCCCTTTGTGGAAGATTTTATTCCAACAATTGCTAAAACATACAGCAGGAAGCTGGTGGCTCATCCAGAAGCCGGTGAAGGTTTGAAGCAGGTAGCAGGAACGGAAATGACCGGCAGGACACTTCTGGCAGTGGGGCCGGAAGGCGGCTGGGTTGATTTTGAGATTGAGAAGTTTGTTGAGCAGTCTTTTGTGCCGGTAAGCATGGGAGCCAGGGTTTTGCGGACAGATACGGCAGTTGTGGCATTGTTGTCGCAGTTGATGGTTTTGATGGGTGAGTAACTTTCCGGGGACAGATTTCAAATCTGTCCTGGTTTTCTATTTAGTCAGGTTGAATGTTGACAGCTGAAAGCTAACTCCCTTTAACCTTATCTAATAGTTTATCAATAACCACTTTAAACTCCTGAAGCCTCATCAGATAGAGTGCAATTCCATAGACAGCTGCTCCGGATAAGATGAAAAAGAACAGTCCTGCCAGTTCGTTGAAAAAACCTTGCTGCGTCCAATCAAAAAGGACTGCTTTTAAGCAGTAGAGATACAGTCCCATTAGAAGGGCCCCACTGAATACTTTCCCCAGTCCGGTGAAAAGGTAGGAAAGGGAAAAGCCTTCGAGTTTCCAGTACAGGATGACACCGAGAAAAAGGAAATTAACGGTCATGGCGCCTGAGATTGATAACGCCATGGCTTTGTGTTGAAGTGTTGTTATACTCAGAAGAACGATGCAAATATTGGCACCGACAGCCAAAAAGCTGCCAACAACAGGATAGCGCGTATCACCAAGAGCATAAAAGACAGGCACCATAACTTTAACTGAGGCATAGGCAAAAAGCCCGATGGCATAGAAGCGGAGTGCTTCAGCAGTTTTGAAGGTGTCGATTGCAGAAAAATTACCATGCTCAAAAATCAATCGTATAATGGGGTTAGCAAGCAGGATCAGGCCGACTGTTGCCGGAATAGTAAGAGAGAATGCCATGGTGAGTGAGGAGGTGAATGTCTCCTTGAGTCGTGCAAAGTCTTTCGTGGCAGCCTGGCGGGACAGGAGCGGCAGGGCTGCAATTGAAATGGCTACCCCGAATACACCCACGGGAAACTGGAAAAAGCGAAAGGCGTAGTTCAGCCAGGAGAGGCTGCCTTCCTGCAGGGATGAGGCAAAATAGGTATTGATGAAAACGTTTATCTGCAGGGCGGCTAAACCGAAAACCGCAGGTGCCATAAGTTTGAGGATGCGAAGCAGGCCGGGATCCTTCAGGTTGAGGTGTGGCTTGAATTTGAAACCAGTGCGGAAAAGGGAAGGAAGCTGGCCGCCAAGCTGCAGCATGCCACCTATCAGAGTGCCGATGGCCATGCCGACAATGGAGGGTTTACCGGATTCTCCCAGCAGAAAGGCAAGGCTCACTCCGCCGATGATGGAGCCGAGGTTGAAGAAACTTGAAGCAAGGGCGGGTATAAAAAAACGGCCCTTGGTGTTAAGGATTCCCATGACCACGGAAGAGAGAGAGATGAAAATAAGAAATGGAAACATGATCATGGTGAGAAGATGAGTTAATGCGACCTTGTCAGGAATTTTTTCAAAATCGGCATCAACCAGGGCCAGAACTATTTTGTCGGCAAACAGTATACCGATGAGGGTGATAATGCTGAGGAGGATAGCTATAAAGACAAGAACATTGGAGGCCAGTTTCCAGGTGGCTTCCCGGCCTCGTGTTTCATCGTAATCTGAAAAGACTGTTACAAAGGCGGCACTGAGAGCGCCTTCGCCAAACAGATCCCGCAGCAGGTTTGGGATCCTGAAAGCAACGACAAAAGAATCAAAGGCAAATCCGGCGCCAAACATTATGGCAAAAGCCTGTTCCCTGACCAGACCAAGCACCCTGCTGCACATAACCGCTATACTCACCTTTGAGGCTGAGCTGGCAATTCTACTTGTGTCTTCGGCTGGTCGCTGCATCTGGTATACTGTCGGATAATTGGTTTGGGATCATTTATAACAAAAATATGAAATTTTTTTGCTACTCTAGCAGGCTGATGAAAAGAAGACAATGTTCTTGCTTGACTTTGCCATTACCTTATGCATAGTATGGATTGCTTCGTATTTCGTATTAGTAATGGTAGCGGAAGTTCAAGGGCCAAAATAAATGTTTTGGAAAAAATAAATCGATGGGGAATGCGTTGTAAAAGACCATACCCCGGGTGCACCTTGTTTGAGATATAAATTGGAGGGTTACATGACGGACGTAAAGCTGGTTAGGAATGTGGCGATTATAGGACATGGCAATTGTGGTAAAACCACCTTGGCTGAGGCCATGCTTTTTAGTGCAGGTAAAATAAATCGTCTGGGCAAGGTGGATGATGGTTCTTCCGCTATGGATTTTGAGCCGGAAGAGATTAAGCGTGATATCTCTATTAATGCATCATTCAATCATTATACCTGGAATAAACATGAGGTCTTTCTGGCCGACACCCCTGGAGATGGTAACTTCATCAATGAGGCCAAGTTCGTATCCCAGGTTGTAGATAGTGCACTGTTCTGTATCGGTGCGGCAACCAGCGTAAAAAATCAGACAACGAAATTTACTGATTTTATTGAAGAGCGGAAGCTCCCAACAATTATATGTATTACCCGCATGGATCGTGAACGTGCTAATTTTGCCGGTGTTGTTGAGGGGATCAAGGCTAACCTTCCCTTAAAACCGGCAATAACCTATGTGCCGATCGGGGCCGAAGATAGTTTCAAAGGCGTTGTTAATGTTATCACCCGGAAAGCTTACATGTTTGATGATAACGGCAAAACCAAAGAAGTCGAAATCCCTGAGAATATGGTAGATGAAATTGCGGTGTATCGGGAAAGCTTGATGGAGCAGGTTGCGGAAACCGATGACGATCTGATTGAAAAATTTCTCGAAGAAGGTGAATTGACCAATGAAGACCTGGTTGAAGGGTTAAAAGCAGGGGTACGGTCCGGAGAAATCAGCCCGGTGAGTGTAACAGCTGCTTTCAAGAATCAAGGGGCTGATCTTCTGCTTGATATAATCAATGATCTGCTTCCCTCTCCGGATGAGTGCGCTTCCCAGGTTGGAACGGACCCGAAAAGCAAGGATATAACGGAGAGAGAGCCAAAACCCGATGCACCTTTTTCAGCCCAGGTGTTTAAAACCATGGCAGATCCATTTGCCGGAAGGTTGACCCTCTTCAAGGTTTATTCCGGCACTTTGTCCGGAGATAATTTTTATAATTCAACCAAGGATGTCAGTGAACGATTTGGTCAGATATTTATAATGGAGGGTAAGAACCAGAAACCGGTTGACTCCGTTGGCCCGGGAATGATAGCTGCTGTTGCCAAGCTGAAAGAGACCGTTACAGGAGACACCCTCTGCGCTGAAGTTCCTCCTGTAGTTTATGAACCCCTTGTCCCTATTGCACCGGTTATTTCTTATGCCGTGACTGCCAAAAAGGGCGACGAGGAGAAGTTGTTCGCTTCCATAACAAAGATGCTGGAGGAAGACCTGACCATGAAGCTTACAAGGGAACCCCAGACAAAGGAAATACTCATTTCCGGAGTCGGTCAGGTCCACCTGGAAGTAATCGGTGAAAGAATCAAGCGAAAATTCGGTGTGGAAATGGAATTGCATACACCGAAAATACCTTATATGGAAACACTGAAAGGCAAGGCTCGCGTCCAGGGCAAGCATAAAAAACAGAGTGGCGGCCGGGGGCAGTTTGCCGATACATGGGTAGAGATAGAATCATTGCCAAGAGGCGGTGGTTATGAATTCGTCAACAAGATTGTCGGTGGCGCTATCCCCAAGACTTATATCCCTGCTGTTGATAGAGGCATTCAGGAGGCCATGGAGAAGGGTGTTCTTGCCGGGTATCCCATGGTTGACGTGCAGGCCCGGCTTGTTGATGGATCATTTCATGCTGTTGACTCTTCGGAACTTGCTTTTAAGATAGCCGGGTCACTCGCTTTCAAAAAAGCGGCAGCGGAAGCAAAACCAGCCCTTCTTGAACCGATCATGGATATCAGCATACGGGTTCCTGAGGACTGTGTCGGTGATGTCATGGGTGATTTGAATTCACGTCGCGGCAGGGTTATGGGTATGGATTCAGAGGCGAAAAACGAGGTGATAAACGCCCAGGTGCCAATGGCTGAGGTACAGAAGTATGCTGCTGATCTTACCTCATTTACAGGTGGCAGGGGGTCTTTTACTGTGAGTTTCTCACATTATGAAGAGGTGCCGGCACAGCTTGCTGAAAAGATTATCGAGGCGGCCAAGACGGAGTAATTTTTTTAATGACTCTTGCAGTCTGCTCGCGCTATTACGTTTTTTTCTGTGCTGCTCGGCAGCGTGAAATGGCTTAACAGAAAAGCTTTCTATCATTTAATAAGTAAAATTAAGCGCAGTCTATTTCAATCTGGGGTGCATCCGGTATATCCGGCCGGGCTGTAATTTCACCTATGTGGTACGGTGTTTCGTCGAGGGCGGTTAATTGCTGCATAACATCTTCCAGGAGAGCTTCGTCGACTATCACCACCATGCCGATACCCATATTAAAGGTGCGGCACATTTCCTTTGCAGAGACATTCCCTTTATTTTGCAGAAATTCAAAAATCGGGGGGATTTCCCAACTATCATAGTGGATAATAGCCCTGCTTCCCTGGGGCAGAATTCTGGGAATGTTGTCAATAAAACCACCACCGGTGATATGGACTAAACCGCTGACCTTGAAATTCTTGTTCAAATTCAGAAGTGATTCGCTGTAGATGCGAGTGGGTTTTATAAGTTCTTCACCTAGTGTGCAGCCGAACTCGTCAATGTAAGTATCGACAGAAAGCCCCAACTCTTCAAAACATATTTTTCTTACCAGGGAGTAGCCGTTACTGTGCAGTCCGGAAGAGGCGAGACCGATGATCTGGTCACCGACCTTGATATCAGAACCATCGATGATTTTACTACGTTCAGCAATACCCACAACAAATCCGGCCATGTCATAATCACCTTCTGAATAAAGGCCGGGCATTTCAGCTGTTTCTCCGCCAATAAGAGAGCATTTGCAGATTTTACATCCTTCTGCTATTCCCTTTATTATATCACTGGCCACATCGATATCAAGTTTGCCAACAGAAAGATAATCAAGAAAAAAGAGAGGTTTGGCACCTCCAACAGCAATATCATTAACGCACATAGCCACCAGATCAATACCTATAGTGTCATGCTTGTTGCAGAGCTTGGCAATATTGAGTTTGGTGCCGACTCCATCTGTTGAGGAGACAAGGACAGGGTCATCGTACTGGTCGGAGCCGATAGCGAAAAGACCACTGAATCCTCCAATATCGGTAAGTACGCCCCTGCCAAAGGTGGGCGCCACGATCTTTTTTATCCTGGAAACCAGTTCATTGCCCTTGTCAATATCAACTCCGGCTTCGGTGTATCTTGATGACTGTGAATCGCTCATTTTATTGATAATTTTAAATTATTAGTCTCTGTGATAATAATGAATTGATCTGTCTTTTTAGTCTAAGCTTCTTTTTTTGAAGAGGCAATATTTATAATTTTTGAACCCTGAAAAGTCAATAGAATTGATGACAAGCTGGAAACTTCTCTCTCCCTGCAAACTATGAAAGAATTCCGTTTAAATTATGATTGTTTCCCCCTCTTTGTCTTCTCTGGAATGAACGTTGAAATAGTCCAATATTCCTGGTAGCATAACGAAACAATGAAACTTCTATTTACTCTGATTGGTGTGGTTTTTATTTTAGAAGGGTTACCGTATCTAACATTTCCTGAGGCAATGCAGAGGTGGTTGCGGCAGCTCATGGAAATGAAGCCTGCACAGTTAAGATTGGTCGGGCTGGCAGCAGTTTGCATAGGGTTGTTGATCTGTTACGTAACCTTACGCTCCAGTCTGTTTAATTAAAATAGTAATAAAAATTATTTTTTTAGAAGTGAGGATGATGCATGAGCCAGCAAAGAAGCAGTTGGAAGTCAAACTTTGGTTTTCTTCTTGCAGCAATAGGTTCTGCAATAGGCCTCGGTAATGTCTGGCGCTTCAGTTACATGGCCCATCAACATGGCGGCGGGGCTTTTCTTGTGCCCTATCTTGTTGCACTTATAGTCGCCGGTGTTCCCATCATGATCATCGAATATGGCTTAGGCCATCGTGAGAAGGGATCCTCTCCTTTAAGTTTTGTCCGGATTGATAAAAAATTTGAATGGCTTGGATGGTGGATGCCTATTATCGCAATGTTCGGCATAATGCTCTACTATTCAGTGGTAATCGGTTGGTGTATTAACTACTTCTTTTATTCTTTTAACCTTTCCTGGGGTAGTGACACCCAGGGCTTCTTTTTCAGCCAATTTCTCCAATTGTCCGATTCTGCGTCTGATATTGGTGGTATTCGTACTCCAATTGCTGCTGCCACATTATTTGTCTGGATTTTATGCTGGTTTATCTGCTATCGGGATATTCGGCACGGCATAGAAAAGGCGAGTGTCATTTTTATGCCGATTCTCTTTCTGTTGACTATTATCCTGGTTCTCTGGAGTCTTTTTCTGGAAGGTGCTTCGGATGCCATCTTTAATCACTATCTGCATGCTGATTGGTCCAAGATTAATTTGTTTTCTGATGACCCTGAAGTGCAAAGCTCGGCAGGGAAGGTATGGGCTGCAGCATTCGGCCAGATATTTTTTACCCTTTCACTAGGTTTCGGTATAATGATCACCTATGCCAGCTATCTGCCCCAGGAAACAAATATCGGCAAGAATGCTTTCATTACCTGTTTTGTGAACTGCCTCTATTCCTTTATTGCCGGTTTTGCTGTTTTCGGAATTGTAGGATTTATGGCGCAGAGCCAGGGAGTTCCCTTTGAAGATGCGATCAAGGGTGGTCCGCAGCTTGCTTTTGTTGTGTATCCCCAGGCTATCTCATTGCTTCCAAGCATGAATGTACTCTTTGGGGCCATTTTTTTCCTTATGCTGGTAATTGCAGGGCTGACCTCGGGCATTTCTTTGATAGAGGCTTTTACCTGCGCCATTACTGATAAGTTTGACTGGCCCCGAGGTAAAGTGGTGACCGTTATCTGTGTATTAGGATTTCTGGGCAGTCTTATTTTTACGACCCGGGCAGGGCTGTATATTCTTGATATAGCCGATCACTTTATCACCAATTATGGATTGGTTATCGGTGGACTTTTGGAATGTCTCATTATCGGCTGGGTATTAAAGGCATCAGTGCTGCGAAAGCATATCAGCCGTCTCGGAACAGTCATACCGCCTCTTTGGGATATACTGATAAAGTTTATTACTCCTGTAATACTTATCTACTTGCTGTATCTTTCCCTGGCAGGAGATCTTGCGGAGAACTATGAAGGTTACCCAACCGGTCAACTCTTACTGTACGGGGTGGGTTTGATTTTCATCTGCCTCGTTGTGGCATTGGTGTTGACTCTTGCACCATGGAAGCCTGAGAAATTAAAGAGACGACATCGTTCTGAGGAAGATGAACTGCTAATTTAAAAAGGTAAAAGGTTAAAGGTGAAAGGATTTAACGGTGAGGTGTGAGGCTTTCATGGTCTTCACTGCGTTTCGTTTAAAGCTGACCGTTGACTGTTGATTGCTAATCTCCTGCGCCATTATATTTTTAGGTATTTTCTTTTGACATCATCCCATCTAGCAAACTACACGGATACAACCAAGCCTGGTAAGCGTATCATGATAGTAGCAGGTGAAGCTTCAGGTGACCTGCATGGTGCAGAGCTGGTCAGAGAACTTATGGCACTGGACAGTAGTTTGACGTTGTCAGGAATCGGTGGTGCCGGAATGGCGGCGGCAGGTGTCAATCTTCTCTGCGACATATCAAGGCTGGCGGTTATGGGGCTCATAGAGGTCATAAGCCGCTTAAAAGATATCAGAGCAGCCATGAAAATCCTGGAAAACCAGTTCCAATCGAACAAGCCGGATCTGCTGGTACTGATTGATTATCCCGGATTTAACCTGGAGCTGGCTCGAAGGGCCAAGAAATATAACATACCTGTTCTATACTATATCAGTCCTAAAATATGGGCCTGGCGTGAAGGCAGGATCAAGAGCATAAAAAAATATGTTGACCGCATGGCGGTTATTCTCCCGTTTGAAAAAAAGTTTTATGAAGGGCATGGTGTTGAAGTCGATTTCGTGGGAAATCCACTGCTTGATCAGGTGCATACAACCCTGACATCAAATGAATTCAAGTCCTGCCATGAAATTGATAGTGATGCAACTGTCATAGGTATAATGCCTGGCAGCCGAAAGCAGGAGATTGCCAAGCTGTTGCCGATGTTCATGCAAACTGCCTTACTGTTGAATTCTGAAATTAAAAATTGTGTTTTTCTACTGCCCCTTGCCTCAACTTTGACAGTAGATGATCTGAATGAGCACGGCGCCATTGATGACAGGCTTGACATCCGCATCATCAAAGATAAGCGCTATGAAACAATGGCTGCCTGTGATGCTGCCATGGCGGCTTCAGGCACCCTTACCATGGAATTGGCAATTTTACAGGTGCCAATGGTGGTGTGCTACCGGATTTTAAAGTTGACCCATTTCCTTGCCAAGCCTTTTATAAAAGCTGAGTTTGCCTCCCTGGTTAATCTGGTTGCTGAAAAAGAGGTCGTGCCTGAACTTCTGCAGCAACAAGCAACTCCCGAAAATATCTATCGGAAAATTCTGCCACTGCTTCTTAACCGGGAGACCAGAGAAGCCATGAAGCAGAAATTAGCTCACGTAGCTAAACAATTGGGAGAGCCTGGTGGCTCGAAACGGACTGCCAGGCTTGCAATGGAGATGCTAGCGGGAATGACGTCAAATGGTTGATCCACCTCATATGAAAAACAATGATACAGTGCAGGTGCCCATTGACGGAGTCCTGGATCTGCATAATTTCTCACCAAAGGATCTTAAATGTTTGATTCCTGATTATTTGGAAGAGTGCTGCAAAGCAGATATTTTTCAGGTCCGCATAATTCATGGAAAAGGTATCGGTAATTTACGCAGAACAGTTCATGCCATACTTAAAAAGCTGCCACAGGTTATAGAATTTAAACTGGCTGGAGAAAATGCAGGGGGGTGGGGCGCAACCCTTGTTCAACTCAGGAAGAACTGATTGAATGTATTTTGCTGCTCAAGCAGTAATTTACAGCAATGTCTATATTTCCCTTGCCCAGTTGTTTGGGCGTGACTATAAGCAGACTCCCAATAGAGTGTTGAATAATACAGAGAGGAAAGTATATTAAGCGCTTACTTGTTCAAGAAAACCCGGTTTTCAGGGCCAGGTCAGAAGTAGCTGGCTCAGCCGGAACCATCAACAAGGCTTAAAATAGGCACTTAGGCACAAAGGCACAAAGTGACCGTAAGACAAAGAAGTGTGAAGGTTTTTGAGTACACAATGTAATCATATGATTTTGTTAGCAGGGTTTAAACTCTGTACCCTGAAGGGGAAGGGCAGAAATGCCTTTGTGCCTCAGTGCCTTATAACATCATTATTGTAAGCGGCAGCAGGTAAGCGAGCCTGAGAGACACCGAAGCCCGTTCCTTAGAGCCCGGATTCTTTACTATAAAGCCGACTGGCAGTTATATTTGAGATAGAGAGCGAATGGAAAAACAAGGTACAATCTTCCGCATATTACAATATGTTAAGCCATATAAGAGATGGCTGGCAATTTCAATGATCTGCATGGTCATCGTGTCATCAATGGCCGGAGCGCAGGCCTATATGGTCAAGCCGCTCCTGGATGAGATATTTTTCAAACAGGATCGCACCATGCTTACGCTCGTCCCTTTGGCCATTTTGGGGATATTTCTTGTCAAAGGCCTCTTTTCTTACGGCTATAATTATCTCCTGGTAAAGGTGGGGCAATCAGTTATCCGGGACTTACGGAATCTACTTTACAGTCATATCCAGTCGCTGCCCCTTTCCTTTTTTCAAAAGAAACCAACCGGTGAATTGATTTCCCGCATTATCTCTGACGTAAGCCTGATACAGGGAGCTGTTTCAAGCGTTCTTGTGGGAATACTGAAAGACACCTTTCAGGTTTTCTTTCTCATAGGGGTCATTTTTTATCAGGACTGGCGTATGGCTTTGATTGCTATGGTCTCGCTGCCCTTAGTCGTATATCCTATAATCAATTTCGGACGGAGACACCGGAGGCTCAGCAGAGGCAGTCAGCAGACAACAGCCCAGGTTTCAAATATCCTCTATGAGACCATCACCGGCAATCGCATTGTAAAGGCCTTCTGCATGGAAAAATACGAGGTGGGCCGCTTTGCAAAAAAACTTGATAAGCTCTTTGCTATTGTCATGCGGGATACAAGAATTGCAGCAATCTCGCG
>JAUXHH010000067.1 GCA_030621655.1 Desulfobacterales bacterium | reverse complement strand
GATTGGGTTTCGGGCTACCCACGCCCAAGCCCTTGCCCGCGTCGGAGCCAGAGAAGACAAAGGCAAAGAAGAAATAAGATCTGATACTGGGTACTGGAGGTTAAAGACAAAGGCTGAAGGCTGAAGACTGAAGGTTTAAAGACTGGAGACCGGAGACTGGAGGTTTAAAAACTGATACTGGTAACTTGGCACTCGGTGCTGGCATAAAACCAGAAACCAGGACCCATAATCAATTTTTAAACATCTTTTTTGCTGGCCGCTGAATGCTGACCGCTGAAAGCTAGTTTAGACTACTCATAACCATTGGGATTATCAGTCTGCCAGCGCCAGGTATCCTCACACATCGCCTTAATATCCCTGGAAGCCTTCCAGGACAACTCCTTTTCAGCTTTTGAAGGATTGGCATAACAACTGGCGATATCACCAGGCCGCCGCCCTACTATTCTGTATGGTATCTTTTTCCCTGCTGCCTCTGCAAAGGCTTCTACCATTTCTAAAACGGAGTATCCCTTTCCTGTACCAAGATTGTAGGTGACCAGACCCGGATTTGTGGCAAGTTTTTCCAGGGCCTTCATGTGACCGCTGGCCAGATCCATAATATGGATGTAGTCCCTCACTCCTGATCCATCAGGTGTAGGATAGTCATTGCCGAAAACTTTCAGCTCCGGAAGTTTCCCCACTGCCACCTGGGCAATAAAGGGAACAAGGTTGTTGGGCACCCCCCTCGGGTCTTCACCGATCCTGCCTGTAGGGTGCGCGCCCACCGGGTTGAAGTAGCGAAGCAGGGCAATATTCAATGATGGATCTGCATGATAGAGGTCCTGCAGGATCTGTTCGAGCATCACCTTGGCCCAACCGTAGGGATTTGAAGCTTTTATGGGAAAATCTTCGGTAATGGGAAGCGAGGCAGGATCACCATACACAGTTGCCGAAGAGCTGAAAACGAGGTTCTTGACGCCATGTTGTGCCATGACTTCAAAGAGCACCAGGGAACCGCCTATGTTGTTCTTATAGTACTGCAATGGCATGGCAACAGATTCACCCACAGCTTTCAGACCGGCAAAATGGATGACCGCATCAGCTGCTGCCTCCTTAAAAACCCTGTCAAGCGCAGGTTTGTCCAGAAGATCAACTTTATGAAAGAGCAGCTTTCTGCCGCTGATCTCCTCAATACGTCTGATGGATTCTTCCCGGCTGTTAATCAGGCTGTCTACCACTATTACTTCATAGCCGGCTGCCAGCAATTCAACGCAGGTATGGCTGCCGATATAACCTGCTCCTCCTGTTACCAGTACTCGCATATTTGTCACTCTATATATTTTTATAGTAGTTTAATAAATACAGTGAACTAGATTCTTTTTTACGATAGCATCTTTGGCAAAACATAGCCAAGATTCTTCTAAATGGGTATATAGATTTAATCAATTTCTAAAAATCAAGAAGCAAGGAGGAAACAATGCCCTATGTCAACATCCGGGTGGCCGGCACCTTAAGTAAACAGCAGAAAGAAGAGATATGCAGCGGAGTGACCGATGTTATTGCAAGGGTGGCCAATAAGCCCAAGGATTCCATCCTTATCTTTATTGATGAGGATCAACACGAAAACATTTCCAAGGGCGGCAAGCTCCTGCAAAAACCCGCATAACATCTGCCTGATATGGCTGAAGACACTAAGAAAAAAATTCAGAAGCTGTGCGAACAGATCAACTTCCACGCACAGCGCTATTATGAGCTGGATGATCCGCTCATTGCTGACCCTGAATATGACCTGCTGTTCCAGGAACTGCTGCGGCTGGAAGAATTGCATCCAAAACTGGTCACGCCTGATTCTCCTACCCAAAGGGTTGGCGGTAAACCTTTGGCTGAGTTTCATACCGTTGGCCATACCCATCCCATGCTCAGCCTGGAAAATGCATTCAATGAAACGGAGCTTCATGATTTTGAAGAGCGACTGCAAAGGTTTTTAAAAACCGAGCACTCCTTATCCTATATGGCTGAGCCAAAACTTGACGGTCTGGCAGTCGAACTTGTTTATGAAAAAGGCCTGCTCAGTATTGGCTCAACAAGGGGGGATGGCCGCACCGGAGAAGAAATCACCCGGAACCTCAAAACCATCCGCTCAATTCCCTTACGCCTTTCCGCCACCGAAAATATTCAAATCCCTGAACTGCTTGAAGTTCGTGGGGAAGCCTATCTTTCGCTTCAGGGTTTTACGGCTTTAAACGAGCAGCGTCTTGCCGCAGGCGATACCATTTTCGCCAATCCCCGAAATGCTGCAGCAGGTTCCCTGCGGCAACTTGACTCAAAAATCACTGCCAGGAGACCCCTTGATTTCTTTGCTTACGGCATAAGTGATACCGGACAAATTCCCTGCAGCAGCCAGGAGGAACTTCTGGATTATCTTGATAAACTTGGCTTCAGCATTAACCCGTTAACAAAGTTCTGTGGAGATATCTCCATGGTTATAGAACACTTTTCACATTTACAGAATATTCGCCAGACACTGCCCTACGATATCGACGGCATGGTCGTTAAAGTCAATTCCTTTGAGTTGCAAAACCGTCTTGGCAGCAAGGCGAGAAGCCCCCGCTGGGCTATTGCTGCAAAATTTGCAGCCACCCAGGCAACCACGATATTGCGGGATGTTGAATTCCAGGTGGGCCGCACCGGCGCAATAACCCCGGTAGCGATCCTCGATCCGGTAAATGTCGGCGGTGTTGTGGTCAGTCGCGCCACCCTGCATAATTCAGGTGAAGTCAACCGCAAAGGCCTAATGATTGGCGACCAGGTCCTTATCCAGAGGGCCGGTGATGTTATCCCTGAAATTGTGAAACCTGTAGTCGAGCAGCGGGACGGCAGTGAAAAAGATATCCGGATGCCGGGGAGCTGCCCGGTTTGTCAGCATCGCCTCATCCTTCCCGAAAACGAAGCGATCACCCGCTGCCCAAACTCCCACTGCCAGGCCCAGAGGATGCGTCTGCTCATTCATTTCACTTCAAAGGCCGGGATGGATATTGAAGGATTGGGCAAAAAGGCAATGGAACTGCTTTTTAACGAAAAAATCGTTCAGGATATCCCTGATATTTATGGTTTGAAAGTCTCTGACCTGGTTCTCCTTGAAGGCTGGGCTGAAAAATCCGCCCGTAACGCAATTGCGGCCATCGAGAATAGCCGCGAAACCACCCTGGCAAGACTCTTAAGCGCTCTCGGAATCCGGTATGTCGGCGAAGAAGGTGCCGGCCTGCTTGATGAACATTATGGCGGATCACTGGAAAACCTTATAGGGGCCAGTGAAGAAGAGCTCCTTGAGATTGAGGGAATAGGCCCGCAAACCGCCAAAAGCATAAATAATTACTTCCAGGACCCTGATGTCATAACAATGTTGAAGCAGCTCATGGATTTTGGTTTCACCATTACTTCTTCAATAAAAAACCCCAAAGAGAGTCCATTTGCCGGATTTGTATTCCTTTTCACCGGCAGCCTTGATGCGATGTCAAGAGATGAGGCCAAAGTCAGGGTAAAAGAGAGGGGGGGCAAGGTTGCTTCACAGATCAGCCGGAAGGTGACCCATGTTGTTGTGGGGGACAAACCCGGGAGTAAATTGAAAAAAGCCCGGGAACTTGGATTGAAAATACTGACAGAGAAGGATTTAGCAGAGTTGTTGGCAGGTAACGATGATACCCCAAATAACACCCAGCTATCCATGTTCTAATAATAATGACTCGAGGAATGCATGACTGATAACAAACGGGTCCACGTCATTGTCGAAGGAAGGGTGCAAGGCGTTTTTTTCAGGGCTTACACCAGGGATGAAGCCGTAAAACTTGATCTTTCAGGCTGGGTACGGAACCGGTCAGACGGTTCGGTGGAAGCCTTAATTGAAGGGGAAAAAATCGCAGTTGAAAAAATGCTGCAATGGTTTCACCAGGGGTCGCCACACTCTCTTGTTGAAATGGTCCATGCCACTGAGGAACCTCCGGTTGGCGACAATACGACCTTTGCAATTCATTATTCCTGATACCTGCTTCTCTTTTGCTGCTACAAACTATAACTACTAGTGATTAAATCACTTTTGAGCAAAAAACATTACTTGCCTTGAAAAACTTTTGCAGGTATTCCTTCACAAGTGTTGACAATTGATTGCCACTGCCTTATAGAGTATCGAATTATTCTAAAAGGAGGATTTCTCTCATAATGAGTTATTCTGATACAACCGAGATTAAAAGAAAAAAAATAAGATCAAAAGTGGCAACTTCTCCCAGTACCCAGCGCATCACCTGCCCTGAATGTACTAATAATAAAGAGTTTCTGGAAGTATCCGATGGCGTTATTCTCACAACACGTTTTATTCAGAATACTGACGGAAGCTTCAGCCAGGAACTGGATGACTCCCAGGTTCTGGGCCAGGTAAAATTTTATTGCGGCGATTGCGGCGCTGATCTCACCGGGTTTCATAAAAGATTTCTGGAAATGCTTTTCTAGAATTTTCATATTCCTTTTACGTCACGGATTCAGGATATTAACAGCGAACAACTGCGATCTAAACAAAAGGAGAAAAGCGGTTTGAGCCGTGAGAAGCTCGTTATCAGAGACAACTCAACTCTGCGTGCTCAATATAATTCTCTGCAGGAAGGAGATATTGTTGTAGGCCGTCTGCGCCTGCGGGAATCTGAAGAACCCATGCTTCTTGACCTTGGCGCCAGAGGAGTGCACCTGGTTCCCTCAGGACTTTCACAACTTGTCAGCCGTTCAAAAACCTTACAGGCAGCACTTTTCCCCGGATTCATGTTGCCGCATACCCGGTCCATCCATGCGCTTCATGACCTTATTGAAGCAATTTCAGATTATCAGAAAAACTCCATCACTGCTGTAATTACCAAGCTGGATCGAAGAAACGCCGGCATGGGGGTGCACCTCTGGCAATCGATTGAGGAGGTTTTTACCCATGCCTCACTAGGCACTATACCTTTCCCCTTTGTTTTGCAGCCCTTTGAGCCTGAATGTCGTGATATCCGGGTTGTTTTTCTGGATGACTATATCGAAGCTTACTGGCGCCACAATCCCTACAGTTTTAGAAACAACCTGCACCATGGCGGGCAGAGTCAGCCCTGCGAACTTTCCGCGGAGCAAATTAAGCTCTGCCGAAAGGTCATGGACCGTGGCCATTTTCCCTATGGACATCTTGATATTCTTGTCACAAAGGATGGAAAATCTTATCTGGGGGAAATTAATCTGAAAGGGGGGATACAGGGAGCGAAAATCTCACCTGAAGAGTATCAGGAAAAGGTGGAAGCAATTCACCAGCTGCTGCTGAAAAATTACCTGGATTAAGTTTTTAATAAAGCAATAAAAAAAGGGAGAAGGCAAAAGCCTCCTCCCTTTTTTTATTAAAATTACTTATGACAAATTATACGCAGCCAGTCGGTTTTGGCAGACCAGCCATTTTACATGCTCCCTTACCTGGTCCTGATGGGAAGAGCTCGTAAATCCTCTTCAGCGGGAAGCCGGTAGTTTTGGAAAGAATACGTACCATAGGAGCGATACCATTTTTCTTGTAGTACTCCTGTAAAGCATCAATTACCTTCTGATGCTCATCGGTCATCTCTCCGATACCTTCAATACCCTTTACATACTCAACCCAACCTTCATCCCAGTCTTCCATGCCTTTGGTCAAGAAGCCATCTTCATCCACATCGTAAGATTTGCCATTATGATCGATACTTGCCATTTTAATTTTCCTCCTTGGTTTCAGTCACTAGTATATTATTGATTGTTTCAGTCTCCACCGAACTTTGAAAACAAATAATGAATAGTCCTTCATAATATAGCGTCTATTCTTTGTCAAGTAATCATTAACAATTTTTTTGCCGATAACCAGCCATGAAACATAGCAAAAATTATTTGTTCGGAGCGGTGCATCATACCATATTTTTTCACAGGAAAAAATTTTTTTTAAAGGCAATAAAAATACATCTTGCACTCAAAAATTATTACAGTTTCTTTTAAAAAAAAATTGAGCCAATTTATTATACTATTATTTTTAACTGGCAATAAGTAATCTTTATCGGATAAAAGGATATGTTATTATTTTATATGGTATGGACAGCACTGCATTATTGACATTTTTCTACATACGGTGAAAAAATTTTCCCGGGAGGCATATTCTCTAACGAGTAACGCCTCCTGATAGTTCATGAAGGAGAGAATACATGCTAGATTTACTTCGAAAAAAAGCCCAATCGCCACTCATTCAGGGTATCATCCTCATCATTGTACTTGTCTTTGTTTTCTGGGGTGTAGGAAGCAGTTACCGCGGCAGCATTAACACCGTTGCAACAGTTAATGATGAAGCCATTCCCTATGAGGCGTTTCAAAAAGCCTATGACCAACTGGCGACCCAGTACCGCAATCAATTCGGTGGAAGTTTGCCTAAAGGCCTGCTGGAAAACCTTGACCTAGAACGCCAGACCATTGAACAGCTCATTCAACGAACCCTTTTGCGCCAGGGGGCCAGAGAGATGGGGATTATGATAAGCGATCTTGAAGTCCAGCAGGCCGTTGAGAAAATGGAGGCATTTCGGACAAACGGTATTTTTAATGTTGAACAGTACAAAAATATTCTTTCAAGCTCCGGGATGACACCCACTTCTTTTGAAACCACCATGCGAACCGATCTCCTTGCAGGGAAAGTACTCTCACATCTCTCACGTTTTGCCAAGTTGGCCCCTTTGGAAACCCGCGAACAATTTGATTTCGACAATGAGGAGATACGTATTGAGTATGCTTCCTTCAGTGGAGCTGATTTTAAAGAAAAAATTGAGACTGACGAAGAAGAATTACAGTCATTTTACGAGGAGAACAAGGATAACTACATGACCGATCCCCAGGTCAAACTGCACTTTCTTCTCTTTCCATACAGTGGAGATGAAAAACCGGAGATCAGCGATGAAGAGTTGGAATCTTTCTACCGTCAGAACTTCAATCGTTACAGTATCCCGGAACAGCGAAGCGCCCGCCATATCCTCATAAAGACTACTGAAGGGGACTCCGAAGATGTATTAAGTGAGAAACTCAAACGGGCAGAGCAGGTTCTTGAGCTGGCCAACTCGGGTGAAGATTTTGTTGAACTGGCAAAACAGTATTCCGAAGGGCCGACCGGACCCGGGGGAGGAGATCTTGGATCATTTTCCCGGGGCAGGATGGTAAAGTCTTTTGATGATGCGGCATTTGCTTTGAACGAAGGAGAAATAAGCGACATAGTGGAAACCCAGTTCGGCTTCCATATCATAAAAATTGAGAAGATAGAGCCGGCCCGTACCAAGCCCCTGGAAGAGGTAAAGGGTGAGATTGCATCCCGGATCCAGGGACAAAAATCCAGCCAACTTGCATTTAATAGAGCAACTGAGGCTTATGAAAATATTATCCTGGCCGGCAGCCTGGAAAAATTCAGCCGGCAGCATACTGATATTACTGTAGAACAGACCGGATTTTTCCCGAGAAAGTCTCCGGAGAAAAGTGGTTTTAGTGAAGGAATGCTCACTGAGCCTGCCTTTCTCACTGCGGCCTTTACACTAAACAAAGGGGAGCTCAGCTCACTGATAGAAACCGCAAAAGGATATGCCATAATCTTTGCGGCTGACAAGAAAGACTCCGAAGTTGCCTTGTTGCAAGACGTTAAAGAGCAGTTACAGCAAGACTATATCAGCGCAAAATCGGAAACCATGGCGCGGGAGGCAGCTGAATCCATGTTGGTCTCCCTCAAGGAACAGGGCAGCATTGATCTTGCCTCTGAGGCGGCAAAGCATGATAAGACCCCTGAGAATTCAGGCTATATCACCCGAGATCAAACTACAAATTCCTCATTGCCCTCCCAAATGACAAACCTGGGTTTTGAGCTGTCGGCAAAGTCGCCCTACCCGGAAGAAGTTGTATACAGCAATGGCAGGTTTTATGTCTTCAGGGTTATGGACAGGAGACCGCCTTCTCCTGATCTCTTTACCGAAAAGGAGAATGAATTCAGATCAGGTATGCTGGAAAGAAAAGAGGCTACTCTCCTGGGTTCATGGCTGACGAATGTGAGAAGTAAGGCAGAGATCGAAATTAACGAACAGTTTCTCTAGAACGGTTTTCTAGTTTACTAAATCTGCTGCGTCATCAGGCGCTTCGTGTAGTTATACTACTACGAAGCGGCTTGTTGTCCTGCAACATAACGGCAGGACGATTGACACCTTGCATCTTCTGCAAACTTAAAAG
>JAUXHH010000175.1 GCA_030621655.1 Desulfobacterales bacterium | reverse complement strand
TATATTTTACCAAGGCCCAGGCTGTGATCCCTGGAGGTGTCAACAGTCCGGTTCGTGCCTGTAAGTCTGTTGGCTGCGACCCCCTTTTTGTAAAGAAGGCGATAGGGGCAAAAATCATTGACGTCGATGACAATGAGTTCATTGATTTCGTCTGCTCCTGGGGGCCCATGATTTTAGGACATAACCACCCGAAAATAATTGCTGCAATCGAACAGGCGCTTGCCAACGGCACAAGCTTTGGGGCACCAACCCCTCTGGAGATTGAGTTGGCCGAACAGGTGATCAAGGCCTTTCCTTCCATGGATAAAGTGCGTTTTGTCAGTTCCGGCACAGAAGCCACAATGAGCGCAATACGGCTGGCGCGTGGCTATACCGGGAAAAATGTAGTGGTAAAATTTGACGGCTGCTATCACGGCCACGCTGACTCTTTTCTGGTAAAGGCCGGATCAGGAGTTATAACGCTTGGCATACCAGGCAGCCCCGGTGTACCGGACGACATTGTAAAAAATACCATTTCCATTCCCTATAATGATTTTGAAACCCTTGAAAAAACCCTATCGGACCAAGCCCTGGAAATTGCCTGTGTCATTATTGAGCCGGTTGCCGGCAATATGGGTGTTGTGGAGCCGGCAGAAGGTTTCCTGCAAAAACTGCGGGAGTTGACAGCACAGCATAACATTGTCCTTATTTTCGATGAGGTAATAACCGGTTTTCGCCTTGCACTTGGCGGGGCTCAAAGCAGGTTTGGCATCACGCCGGACATAACCTGTCTTGGCAAAATCATCGGTGGCGGCCTGCCGGTCGGAGCCTATGGCGGTAAAAAAGAGATCATGGCGCAAATTGCCCCGGAAGGACCAGTCTATCAGGCTGGGACATTATCCGGCAATCCTCTGGCAATGGCTGCTGGAGTTGCAACCGTGCAAGCTTTGAGTGAACCGGGATTCTATGACCGACTGGAACAAAAAGCCGAGTCCTTCGCTAGCGAGTTGAAAATTCTGGCTGAAAAATATCTACCGGGTGAAACTACCTTAAACAGGGTGGGGTCAATGATGACCACATTCTTCACCAAGGGGCCGGTTGTTGATTTCAAATCAGCCATGAACTCAGATACCGAGTTATACGGACAATTTTTCCGTGAAATGCTGACGAACGGCATCTGGCTCGCACCATCCCAATTTGAGGCCGCATTTATTTCTGATGCTCAAAGTGAAAAAGATCTGGCGCAAGCCCTTGAAATGACTGAATGGTCATTCAAAAAAATCAGAAAATAGTAAAAAAGTCGTTGACTTTGATGCTACTCCATGATACCAAGTGGTACGATTTTCTATTTTAAAGTCAGGTAGGTTTTCTCATTCTTTGGGAGAGAAAAAAATGTCCGAGAGCCGCAAAGAACTCATGAGGCTTCTTGGTGACTTTTCTACCATCGGTATTGCCCTGGCTGCATCAATATTTATTGGGATAGGAGTCGGGTATTTTCTGGATCATAAAGTATTCGAGGGCAAAACAGCCCCCTGGTTTACCCTGATCTTTTTAGGATTTGGTATAGCGGCAGGTTTTAAAAACCTTTACATGCTGACCAAACGCAAGGATTTATAAGAGGATTACGTTTTTGTCCTACAATGATGAATATTTTCCCCTGCACAAGATGGGGCGTCTAAACTGGCTGCTGCTGCTTGTCATGACAGCGGCGGGTGGACTTTTTCTATCACCTTATTTTGCCAAAGGATTATTCATCGGCGGTCTTATTGCCAACATCAGTTTTATCTTGCTCAAAAAAGATATAACCCGGGTCCTGGCAGGCCCCTTGAATGCAGCAAAAGGACGTTTTTTAATTAAGTATTACGCCAGGTTGACCGTTTTGGCCCTTATACTGTTTTTCCTGGTGAGGTATAAATCTATTCATCTTGTTGGTTTGCTGGTAGGACTTTCAACAGTGGTGATCAGCATCGGAATCATGGTGGCGGGAGCTGCCAGAAAAGTTGCCCTGACTGCGGAGGAGGCATCGTAAAAGACTATGGAACATCCAATACTATTTATCTCATTCATTCTTGAAAAACTAGGCCTGCCCATTCCCCATGGACCTGTCGGGGACACGTTACTGGCAAAAATTGTTTCGCCGCATCTTACCTATACCTGGCTTGTCATGGCTTTTCTCATCATCGTTCCGAAGCTTACCATGGGCAAAATGGAGATGATCCCCGGTAAAGGCCAGAATTTCTGGGAAATGATCATTGGCGGCCTGGAGGGTTTCATGGCGGAGAATATGGGCGAAGAGGGCGCACGGATGATGTTCCCCATGCTGACAACCTTTGCCTTTTATATCCTTACCGCCAACATGATCGGCCTTATGCCGGGGTTTATGTCTCCGACCTCCAACATCAATATTACTTTGGGGTGCACCCTGATCGTTTTCACAACCACTCATATTCTTGGCCTAAAGTTCCATGGGGTCAAATATATTAAACACTTTATGGGACCTATCCCGTGGCTGATCCCCCTGATGTTCCCCATTGAGGTCATAAGCCACCTGGCGAGGATACTTTCTCTCTCCATTCGACTTTTCGGCAACATCATGGCTAAAGAAACCCTGCTTGGCATTCTCTTTCTGCTTGCCGGCGCTTTCTTTGCCCCGCTGCCCATTCTTTTTCTCGGTGTGTTCGTTTCCATTGTTCAGGCGCTGGTTTTCGTACTGCTCTCCATCCTCTATTTTTCAGGATCAATGGAGCACGCCCATTAATTTTGTATATTGCTAACAAACAGTTTGTAGGAAGAAGGCCAAAATAATAAATCTTTTAGGAGGAAAAAACTGATGAAAAAGGTAAGTATTCTGACCAGCATCCTGGTCCTGGCTCTATCCACCGTGGCATTTGCCTCAGAAGGTGGAGCTGCAGCATCTGGTGGCGCTGTTAACGTCGCCCTGATTTGTATTGCTGCGGCTCTTGCCGTAGGCATCCCCGCCCTGGGTTGTGGTCTTGGTATGGGTACCGCTATCGGCGGCTCCTGTTCCGGTATTGCAAGAAATCCCGAGGCTTCCGGAAAGATCACCGTGACCATGATTATCGGTCTGGCTCTTATCGAGTCACTGACCATTTACGGCCTGGTTATATCTCTTATTCTTTTGATGGCAAATCCATTCATATAGGATAATCGCAGAGAAAATTCAAAAGAACCAGTTGCATGGTTTTCAAAAGGCTGCAGGATAACACCTGCAGCCTTTCTTTTTTTTAACTCCGGCAATAGCTCATTCATATCTTTCATAGTATGTTATAGCGCATGAACGATACTGAGATGATAATTAATCCCTCCAGAGGCAAAGGTGATCCGAAACTTCCGGCCTCAGGACTTCTCCTGATAAATCCTGCTGAAGCGGATGCCGGGTTACAATTGGCAAAAAACTGGGGAGGACTGCAACACTTTCTCTTCAACAGCAGGCTGGTCCTCGTTCCTGAAAATGAACTTTCCGGGTCCTTATTTATTGCCGGACCGGCAGTGGGTGCCCCAATGGCGGTTTTAACCCTGGAAAAGCTTGTTGCCCTCGGTGCGCGCCGGATTATCGTCTACGGGTGGTGTGGCTCCCTGAATGATACCTTACGAATCGGTGACGTACTTCTACCAATCTGGGCCATAAGCAATGAAGGAACTTCAGCCCATTATCCGGTAAACTCCCGGCCTGAATCAAATGCGACTACCCGCCAGACTTTAAGTGAAGGGCTTGCAGCACAAGGTCTGACAACTCTGTCCGGTCCGGTGTGGACCACGGACGCGCCCTACCGTGAGAGTGTCGCACAGGTCAATCAGCTAAGCGAACAGGATATTTTGGGGGTGGATATGGAATATGCAGCCCTTATTGCAGCAGCAGCTTTCAGGAAGGTAGAATTGGCCGCGGTGCTGCTGGTTTCAGATGAGCTTTGGTCCGGAAAGTGGAAACCGGGCTTTCGCACGAAAGAATTTAAGAAAAAGAGTCGGGACATCCTCAACTACTTGATAGAATTTTGTCAAAAAGCTAGGGGAAATTAGATATAAGGAAAATGCTCTTTTGAACAAAAAAGTATACATGGTCAGCCTTGGCTGTTCCAAGAATCTGGTAGATTCAGAGGTCATGTTGGGCCTACTGGAAAAAGACGGCTATGTGGTGACCCAAGGGCCCGAGGATGCGAATCTGCTGCTGGTAAACACCTGTGGCTTTATCGGCTCAGCTGTGAAGGAGGC
>JAUXHH010000089.1 GCA_030621655.1 Desulfobacterales bacterium | reverse complement strand
TCAGCCTGGTAATCTGCAGCAGTATTTTGGGAATCTGAAGGCCCCTGATGCAGGAGGTAGACGGGCCCGGAGGTTTCAGCTCCTTTGATCGGTCCCCATACAAGATAGCAGCGATGAATAGCCCTGGTGACGGCAACATAGAGCAGGCGCAGGTTTTCAGCCATTTCCTCTTCCATGGCGAGCTGCAGGTGTGTTTCCAGTTCCGGGGAACCTCCGTCAAAGATAATCTCAGTCCTGCTTTCAGTTTTTCCAGGCTGGTGGAAAATACAGCCTTTTTTGGGCGTCAATCGTGTGCCTTCCCAGGTGAATGGACAGAAGACAATCGGATATTCAAGGCCTTTTGCCTTATGAATTGTAACGATTTTTACCCTGTCTGCGTCACTTTCCAGCCGCAGTTGATGTTCAGGGGTTTTAGCCTGGTCTCCTGCCAGCCGGTCATGCAGATATCCCAGCAGTGCTGTCATGTTCAGGCCCTGATCACTGGCTTCCTGGTGGAGAATTTCTGCAAGGTGCAGGATGTTGGTGAGGGTGCGCTCGCCGTTTTCAAAACCCAGCATTCTTGAGCGTATCCGGTTTTCAGCCATTATGGTCCAGAACATCTGTATAAAACCGTTACGGTTCCATAACTCATGATAGGTTTTGAATCGTGTCAGCCAGTGTTCAACAACTTTTTCAGTTGCAGGCCCGGACAATTCGATGTCATTTCCCTGCAGGCCGATGAAGCGGGTAAGGAGCGCGGTTTTAATTTTGCGTATGTTATGCGGTGCTGCAATTGCTCCAAGCAGCAATGCCATCTCCGCGGCTTCTTCGGAAGCAAACAAATTATCCCCGCTGTGCAGGACACTGGGCACCTGACATGCTGCCAGGGCCTGCTGCATTCCTCTGGCTTCATCATTTGTTCGCACCAGAATTGCAATATCTCCCGGATGAAGTCTTTGCCCGTTAAGAGAAGCCCTGTTTTCTGCAGCAAGAGCAAGCAGCCTTGTAACCTCGGAGGCGACTGCGGTAATGATAGTTCGCCGGGCAGCGGTTTTGGTTAATCTGGGCTTGTTTCTATCTTTAGAACATGCAGTTGCCTCTGCAGTCGGCTGGGTGTCCAGATGCCATAAAATAAAAGGTTCTTCCTGCCTGCCATCGATGAGCAAACTTTCAGGTTCCGGTTTTGGGGTTGAGGACACCGGCTGGAATGGAATAGCATCAAAGATAAAAGGTTTGCGGCTCCTGCTGAATAAGGTGTTAACCGCTTTTACAAGTTCAGGTTTAGAGCGGTGATTGACATCCAGGGTGTAGTGGGAAAGAGGCCTGGATGCAGCAGCATCCATATAGGTGAAAATATCAGCTCCCCGGAAGCTGTAAATTGCTTGTTTGGGGTCGCCGATGAGAAAAAGAAGGGACTGCTCCTTGTGTATTGCTAAAAAAATCTCAAACTGTAATGGGTCGGTATCCTGAAATTCGTCAATCAGAATCGCCGGGTATTTTTGCGCCACTGTGCGAGCAAAATCCGGTCCTCCAGGCCCTGCAAAAGCGTCATGGAGTCTGCGGAGCAGATCGTCAAAAGAAAAGATATTGTCCCTTTTTTTACGCAGGTCGAATTCATGATGGAAAGAGTCAGCCAGCTTCTTTTTTAGGGCCAGGATACATCGGTCATAGCGGCCCGACAGGTTGGAATGTGCCTGTGTCAGGGTTTCACAGATTTCATAGAACGGCAATATATTGGGGATTTCCTTTGATTTTGTGGCGGAAAGTATCTTGCTGCCGGTAAAGAGGGTAAATGTATCAAACAGGTGCAGGGAAGGGCGGCTGGCTGCTGCCATATCCTCCATACCCGTCAACAGTTCTGGAATTTTCTTTTTCCTGTAAATGTTTCGCTTGAGCGCATTTGAGTCGAGCAAGTCTTTACTGACTTCACTGCGGGCAGCCTCCCATGCAGTGCAGACGGCCCTGTACGCTTCAATGTATTCAGCCTCGATAGCCGGGAGGTTGTCACAGGCTGCTTCAGGTTCAACGGCAGGGATGAATTTGAGTGACGGTCTGGGAAGGAAAGCTCTGAGAAAGTCAAGCAGAGCCTGTGGGTTGAGCGTATCACCGACATACTCTGTAAAAAGGATTGAACGCTGATAAAAAATCCGGCGCCAGAAATCTTCGATAATTTCCTGTATGAGATATGAGTTGTCAGCTACCAGTTCTGTATCAAAAAGGGTGTTGCTCTCAAAGCTGTTTTCAAGAAGCATCCGCTGGCAGAAACTGTGAATGGTGAAGATGGCAGCCTCGTCAAAACTTCGCAGGGCGTCGCTGAATCGTTTTCCGGCTTCCACGGGATCAGAAATCCGGCCAAGGTACTCCTGCAGAAAAGCGTCGTCACTTCCTCCGTTGATAAGAGCGTCAAGGGCCTGGCGGAGTTTCTGCCTGATGCGGCCTCGCAGGTCTTCAGTGGCAGCTTCAGTGTAGGTAACAACCAGGATTTGCTCGATGCTGAGGTCTTTTTCAAGAAGAAGGCGGAGTACCAGGCCGCAGATGGTATAGGTTTTACCGGTTCCGGCACTGGCATCAATGAGATTGAAGCCCTTGAGTGGATTCCCGGCAAGGTTAAATGTGCTGAATCGGGTGGACTTGTAATTTGTTGTGGGCATAATGAGAAGGCAGTCACTTATTTTAATCGATCCTGGAGTAAGATATATACGCCAGGATAGAGAATCGCTGCAAGTCTAAAACTGGATTTTGACTCTTTTGTATATTTAGAGTAGAAGAACCATTCTTGTCTGAATTAATTGTCGAAATCGTAGATACGGAAAAAAAATAAAGAATATATAGAAAATTGATCAAAAGTCTTATAGTAGATTATGCCATCTTTTTTACTTCATGAATCGAAACACTCAATCTGGACAGATGTACTATGAAAATATTTAACAGGGTAATAATTTCAGCAGTCTTTTTCTGCTGTCTTACGTGGACTGTATCCGGGCAGGTTTCAGGTCGGACAACCACTCCGGCGGCAGAAAATACGCTCACAACGCTGACTTCCACAAAAGAACAGAAAAAAATAAATGACGATATTGTTAAACTTATCCGGCATCGGCATTATCTGAAGGTCTCCATTGACGACCAGTTGTCTTCTAAAGTGCTCGACCGTTTTCTTGATGAACTGGACCCGGCGCGCAGTTATTTTTATGCCGGGGATATTCAGGAATTTGAGATAAAATACCGTTATAAGCTGGACGAAGCTTTTAAAAAAGATGATCTTGCCCCTGGTTTCGAGATTTTTAACAGGTACCAGCAAAGAGTGGTTGAGCGGCTGACTGAGGTGATTGCACGGCTTGAAAAGGGGCTTGACAGTATGGAGTTTGATACTGATGAGACCCTGCGGATCGACCGCAAGGACATTCCCTGGCCGGACTCAGAAACCGCCATGCAGGAGTTATGGCGAAAACGGTTAAAAAATAATGTGCTCACCCTGAAGCTGACAGATAAATCTCTTGAAGAAATCCAGGAAACACTCCTTAAGCGCTATAAGAACCAGCTCAATCGTATTCTGCAGAACAGTAATGATGATGTGTTTGAATTCTATATGAATTCCCTGGCACTCTCAATTGATCCCCATACCCAGTATTTTTCACCGCACCGGACTGAAAATTTCAATATTAACATGAGCCTGTCGTTGGAGGGTATCGGGGCAGTCCTGCAAACCGAGGAAGAGTACACCAGGGTTCGGCGTCTGATAGCGGGAGGGCCGGCAGAGCGATCCAAACTTCTGAAGGCAGCCGACCGTATAGTCGGAGTCGCCCAGGGTATTGACGGCGAAATGCTCGATATTGTGGGTTGGCGTATTGATGAGGTGGTCAACAAAATAAGGGGCCCCAAGGGATCCTTGGTACGTCTTGAAATCATTCCGGCAGATGCTGAAGATGAGCACCAGACAAAGGTTATCAGGATAGTGCGTGACAAGGTCAAACTGGAGGAGCAGGCAGCAAAGAAGGAAATCATTGAAATTAAAAGAGATTCTGCCACCTATAAAATCGGCATTATTGATATTCCCACTTTTTATGCGGATTTTAAAGGAATGTCTGCCGGAAATCAGGATTACAAGAGCACCACAAAGGATGTGCGGAAACTCATCGGGGAGCTACTGGTTGAAGGGGTCAAAGGTATTATTATTGATCTGCGCGATAACGGAGGCGGTTCTCTGCAGGAGGCAAACAGCCTGACCGGCCTTTTTATAGGGCTGGGCCCCACGGTTCTCGTTCGGAGTGCCGGCGGGCGCGTAGATATCATCAGAGATCATGATCCGAAACTGGTCTATTCAGGACCACTTGTTGTCCTGGTTAACCGTATGAGTGCTTCAGCTTCTGAGATTTTTGCAGGGGCAATACAGGATTACAACCGGGGTATAATTCTTGGGAGCCAAACCTTTGGTAAAGGCACGGTTCAGTCCCTGATGCCTTTACCAAAAGGCCAGTTGAAGGCCACTACCGCAAAATATTACCGTATTTCGGGCCAGTCCACCCAGAATAAAGGGGTGATACCGGACCTGGAATACCCCGATGTCTTTAATGTGGACGATATCGGGGAAAGTTCCTTGCCCGAAGTCATGGCCTGGGACAGGATAAATTCAATACCCTATCAGACCTATTATGATATGGCGGATCTGCTGCCGAGGCTGCACCAAAAGTATAACGATAGAATGAGATTGAACCCCCATTATTTTTATGTCCTTGAAAGGAAAAAGCGTTTTGAGGAGATGAGCAGCAGAAAAGAGGTTTCTCTTTCTGAGTCTAAACGGAGCCAGGAAAGTGAGCAGGCTGATCAATGGCGTCTGGAACTGGAAAACAAGTTGCGCAGGGATTTTAACAAACCTCCGCTGGAAAGCCTTGATGACCTCAAAGAAGATGCTCATGGGATTGACAGTGAAGATAATTCGGAGGAAAACGAAGACTATATGCAACTCCAGGCTGCCGAGGTTTTCGTTGATTTTATAGAGTTGGTTTCAGGGACAGTTGCCGCCCAATGATACATTGAGGCAGGTGTACTCAAGTTTTTTTTATGGGCAGGCAAGTATAATTTATGAAATTCACAGAGATCGTTTTATTTTTCTGAAAAAGATCCTGGAGATCACTCAATGTCTGCAGATCACTGCAATATTGCCGATTTCTTCCCTATAAATACTCCGGGTTAATCATACTTTTAACTCCGGATTCATAAGCTCATTATCATAGTGAAGTATTGAGATGAAGACGTTACCTGACCAATGTTAGGTCAAAGGAAAGTAGCCTCTGAACTCTCTATGCTGCCATGAGCAATTCAGTGTAACTCTGTTGAAATTACCCGGGATGCCCTGCGATAGGCCGAATGAGGCTGTCTGATATAGAAAAATGCATATTATTTGCACTTGACAAAGGCCTGCTTTTTTTGATAATGAGACTGCATTCATTTTTTTTGATACAATATCTGATATAGTAGGTTAATTTTTCTGCAGGAGAAAGGGGTGGTAATAATGATGGACAAAAAAAAGAATTCTCTGTTTAGTTTTTTATGCGCAGCGGTCATTACAGCTGCCATGGTGACTGTTTTTGCCCAGGAGGTAAAAGCGGAACTGGTTGCCCTTGATGTGGCGGACTGTGTCAAGTGCCATGTTGATGCACCGGCATCAATAGCAAGTAACGGCGGCATGCACCAGACAGCGGTTACCTGCCTTGATTGCCATGGCGAGCATCCTCCCTGGGGGGAAGATGTCATACCGGAATGCTCGATGTGCCATGAAGGCAGGTCCCATTTTGAACTGGAGAACTGCCTTTCCTGCCATTCCAATCCCCATGAGCCTCTTAACCTGCAACTTGGAGATGACATAAAAGAACCGTGTCTCACTTGCCATGAAGGACCCGGCCAGGACTTCGTCAATTATGAGAGCGCTCATGCAGAGCAATCCTGTACGTTCTGCCATGAGGTACACGGCCAGATCCCCGATTGTGCCAAGTGTCATGAACCCCATGCCGAGGGCCAGGTGATCAGTGACTGTCTTGGCTGCCATCCTGCCCACCATCCGCTGCAGATTAACTATGCCATGACAACGCCGAGAGCATTCTGCGTGGCCTGCCACGAAGAGATCGGCGAGTTGATGGAACAGACAGTGACCAAGCATCAGACATTTACCTGTGCCTTCTGTCACCGCGGCCAGCACCCGAATGTGCCAGAATGCCAGACCTGTCATGGTGAGCCGCATTCACCTGCCATGCATCAGAAAATGCCCAATTGTCTTGACTGTCATATGGATGCGCATTTCCTGGTTAAATAAAAAAGAAGCAGATGGCAGGAGAGTTCATTCTTTGACTCTCCTGCCATTTTTTTATTAATTTTCAGAGATTTTTTTTGGATAAAGAGAAGAGGGAAAGCATGTTTAATGGAAGAAAGTCCGGTTTGTCATACGTTGTTTGTATGACCCTGTCAGCAGTTTTGCTCCTGGTTACATTTATATCTACTCAAGCTGTTGCGGCAGAACCTGCTGCCGGCAATGTCTACGACCTGGAGGCGATGTTAATCGAATTAAAGCCGCTCACACTGGAGGAGTGTGCCCGCTGCCATACATCCCATTTTAAATGGTTGCGGGATAATGGTGCAAAACATCAGGGTGTAGTCTGCACCGAGTGTCACGAGGTATTCCATGCTTATAACCCTCGACGCAATAATTACGCGGAAATCATGCCCAAGTGTTCCAGCTGCCATGATGCGCCCCACGGTTCTGCTGAACCGGCGTCGGAGTG
>JAUXHH010000168.1 GCA_030621655.1 Desulfobacterales bacterium | reverse complement strand
ATCCTTGCGATCATAAGCTCGGCGATTTCCAAGGGCTCTTCGGCCACGTTCCAAACTGCTCCAAAGGTATCCATCATGCCTTCAAGCAGATACTTATTAAATGCCTTGGCGCCAGTGGTTGGCAGACTCTGGAAGACAACCTGGGCCCCGCTGGCCACAAAATACTGGCCAATGGCAATGGCCTTTTCACTCATCCACAGTGGAGCAGTACCAATGGCAGGCAGATCGGAAATATCATCACCCAGTCCGCCTTCGCGTACCATTTCGGTGGCGGCGATAAGTACACGGCTGTTATCTACACAGGAACCCATATGTAATACCGGTGGCATACCAACCGTCTCACAAACTTCCCTTAGGCCGGGACCGGCTTGTTTTATGGCTTCCGGATTTAGCAATCCTGCCCTGCCCAGTGCAGTAGCAGCACAACCGGTAGTCAGGACCAGAACATCATTTTTTATCAGTTCGCGGGCAATAATTTCATGGGCTGCGTCAGTCAGTTTGTAGTTGTCACAACCGACTATAATACCAACTCCTCGTATGCGACCACTAATGATATTGTCATTCAAGGGCCGGTAACTGGAGCGGAAGGTACCGCCCAGCATAGTGTTGATGGTTTCATGGCTGAAGCCGACTACAACATCAAGCTTTTCTTCTTCCGGAATAAAACAGTCTCCGCGTTTTTTATAATTGCTGATTGCTTTTCTCAGAATTTCCTTGGCTGATTCAAGGGGGGTTTCTTCTTCAAATTGAATATGGGTAGAATCAGGCATCTTGGCCCGGTAGTTGGTGGTGATAATATCAGTGTGGAAGTTTTTGGCTACTTCGGCAACCGACTGCATAACACACTGAACATCAACGACCATGGCTTCAACAGCACCAGTTGCAATGACCATCTCCTGCTGGATAAACCCGCCAGCCACCGGAATGCCGCGGCGCATGAGGATTTCATTGCCGGTACAGCAGACACCGGCCAGGTTGATGCCCTTGGCGCCGGCCTTCTTAGCCAGTGCCAGCATATCTTCTTCCTGGGCAGCAAGACAGATGGCCTCTGCGAGCAGAGGTTCATGACCATGGACTGTGATGTTGACCTGATCCTTTTTCAAACAGCCAAGGTCAACAATGGCCCGACGTGGGACAGGAGTACCGAACATAATATCGGTGAGTTCAGTGGACAGCATGGAAGATCCCCACCCGTCTCCCAGGGAACAGCGTGAAGCCTGCAGCATGATGTTATGGTATTCCTGGTCAACACCCATATGGGTGCGGTGCATCATTTCCACGACTTCGCGATCCACGCCACGCGGTGTGACACCCAACCTTTTCCAGAGTTCCTGCCTTTTGGCAGGAGCCCGTTTCGTCATAGTTAAAGGCGTGTCATCCTGTTTGCCAAAATCTGCCAGAGCAAGTTCGCCGATTTCAATGGCGATCTCATTTTTATCCCTGTCTTCGGTTTCAACACCAAAGATTTCGGCAAGCATGTGGAGCTTGCGTACGTCCTTGATCTCATGGGGTGTTTCTCCCTTGGCAGTGGCAATAAAACCTTTGACCATTTCTCGGGCATGATCTGTATGGGCTGATGTTCCCGCAGCAACCATCCTGGCAAAATGCCTTGCCGCAACCGTATCGGCGTTAGCACCGCAGATCCCTAGCATATCATCTACGCCATCGATAATCTGGCATGGCCCCATGTTGCAGTGACGACAGCACGTACCGCCGGAACCAAAAAGACATGCCGACATACCACGACTTTGAAGACGATCGTAGGCAGTCACCACATTTTTTGCAATATCCTGCTGTAATACTTCTTTGGTTGAGATTACGGTAATCTCAGGACAGCCTTCACATCCGTTTCTTGAACTTGCCATTATTAAATCCTCACAAAAATTTGTTTATCATTTCTAGTTAACCAAGTTACAAAGTGGATAAGTAGAAATGATAATCATTACCAGCTTAGCCGGCATCAACTATTTTTTTTAAAGAATATTTCTTTTTAATTGTTTCTCCAAACAGGTCAACTTTTTTATGCAATTCCTGCTGACATTTTCAATGCCTTAAGGGTGTTTTTCATGAGCATTGTGATTGTCATTGGACCTACACCACCTGGTACCGGTGTGATTGAACCGGCAATCTCTTTGGCAGCGTCAAAATCAACATCGCCCCGCAGTATGGCAACCATCCTGCCGGGGTTTTTTACGCTGGGTTTTTCACCTACCCTGTTTACACCGACATCTATAACGCAGGCACCTGGTTTGATCCATTCCGGTTTAACGAGTCCGGGAACTCCTGCTGCAACGATAAGAATGTCAGCACGCTTGCAATGGGCAGCAAGATCCTTGGTGCGGGTGTGGACTACTGTTACGGTTGAGTTGGCGCCTGGACCTTTCTGCAGCATCATGTTGGCTATGGGCTTGCCAACAATATTTGAACGGCCCACGACAACAGCTTCAGCTCCACTTGTTTCAACACCTGTCCGAACAATCATCTCTTGTATACCGGCCGGAGTACAAGGTGGAAATCTCACCTCATCGCCGCCGATCATCAGGCGTCCAACATTGACCGGATGAAAACCATCTACATCCTTGTCCGGATCGATGGCGTTTAAAATCTTTTTTTCATCAATATGTTTCGGTAAGGGCAGCTGAACAAGAATTCCGTGAATGGAATCATCATTATTATATTTATCTATCAGACCAAGGAGGTCTTCTTCTGAAATATCAGGTGACTGATCATCTTGAATCTCATGAAATCCAAGTTGGTTGGCTGTTTTAATTTTGAGGGTGACATAGGAAATAGATGCGGGGTTCTGGCCGACCAGAATTGTTACCAAGCCGGGAACTATACCGTGCTTCTCTTTAATTTCTGTAACCTCAGCTTTAATCTCTTCGAGAATCTGCTTTCTGATCTCTGTCCCACTGATAATCTTGGCGCTCATAAATCATCTCCTTGATGGCATATATTTATGATAATTAGAAATCCTTATAAATTTAACTGCATTTTCACAATTTTCAAGCGTAGAGAAAATGAATAATTACTCAATAAATTAGCAGAAACAAAATAATATCGGGAAAGTGCGACGCGACAAAGCTACCTAAATATCCTCTTTTTTTCAACACTGAAATTAAATAATTTTTAAATTAAATAATTATCAAGGCTCCAATTTCTTCATAGGTATTTATACTAGTTAAGTTAATAGGTAGTATTACGGATAAAAAGTCAAGAAAAAAGATTGATTTATGAAATAATTTTTTTAAATTTTGTTATATGTGTTTGGAACATTATTGTATGGGAAACTTGACTGTGCTATATATAATATATATATCTCGAACTGTTTATCAATAATCAATCAAGATAGTATTAAGGAGTATTATTTATGAGAGAAAAGGTGCAAGAAGCCATTGACAAAATCAGGCCTGCCCTGCAAAAAGATGGAGGCGATGTCATTCTGGTTGATGTCACTGAAGATGGTATTGTGAAGGTGCAGCTTACAGGTGCGTGTAAGGGATGCCCCATGTCCCAGATAACACTGAAGGACGGTATTGAAAAATTCGTCAAAAGTGAAATTCCTGAAATCGTTTCAGTCGAATCTGTCTGATATCTGATAAGTGAATTAAGGACTGACCTGTCTCCAGATAGAGTAGAGCTGGAAACCAGGATTTATGGATTCATTTCATACAGACCAGAAAAGGAATAATTTATGAAAATGAGTATTCTCTCTAAAATAATTTTTCTGATAGCCTCTCTTGCAATCCTCTGTGTTTCGTGTGCTCCTCCTCAGACAAATACAGGAAAAGGTGCAGCGTATGGTGCGGCTGGCGGTGCGGTTGCCGGTGCCATCATCGGTCAGGTGGCCGGCGGAGATACGGAATCGACTCTTATCGGGGCTGCACTTGGTGCGGCTGTAGGCGGCCTTGCCGGAGCCGGCGTTGGCAAAATGATGGATGATCAGGAGCGTGATATGCGTGAAGCCCTGGCTGCATCTGAAGCAGCTGCCATTCGCCGTGAAGGTGATCTGCTCGCGATCAGTTTGAAAGGAGATGTTACTTTTGACTACGATTCAGCTATAATACGCCCGGGACTTTATTCTGAAATTGACCGTATTTCAAATGTGCTCATCAAGTATCCGCAAACTGTCATCCGGGTTGAGGGTCATACAGACAGTACCGGCAGTGAAAACTATAACATGGTTCTCTCTCAACGAAGGGCTGATTCAGTGAAGAACCTTATTGTGCAGCGGGGTGTGTCATTAACCCGGATTGAGACAATGCCGTATGGTGAAAGCATGCCGATTGCTGATAATAGCACCGAAGCAGGCAGATCAATGAATCGTCGTGTTGAGAT
>JAUXHH010000143.1 GCA_030621655.1 Desulfobacterales bacterium | reverse complement strand
GCACCACCGGCACTTATCTCCTTTGAGCAGGGGCACAGGGTGGTGACAGGTACACGAACAGAAAGCATGAAGTCTTCATCCTTGCCTATGCTTCCTGTAAAACGACAGGTATACTCCATGAGACTTGTGGTTTGTGAAACCGGAGCTTTTTTTTCTATAAAATAGGGGAAGGACATTTCAAGATGTGCAGCTTCTGCCTGGAGTTCTTCCTGCACTTCTGAAAGCAGCTTGGCCAGAATATTAACACTCATATCGTCCTGATGCTTATTGAGTGCAGCAATAAAGGTTGACACACATGTTTCCCTGTATCGTTTCGGGATATCTGCATGCAGACTGATGCTGGCAACTGTTTCCTGCAGAGTTCCGGATTTTTCACGAATTCTTACCGGAAATTTTATGTCCTTGACGCCAACAGTTGTAAGTTTCATTTCTGTCAATACCAATTGAAGAATTAACCCGAATATTTCATGAGTAGTTTCGAAGTCTACGCTATCTGAAAAATTAATGTAAGTATCTATTTTTATTATATTTGATCTATATTTCGGGTAAGCTTTCTCGGATACAGTTTGTACCAAATGACATCAAAGATTTTTTCAAAATTACTCACCCTCCGGGCAAGCCGATACATCCGTATAGCCTGCAGTGTAAGGCGTTTCGCATACTAAAGTATAGCTCAAGCCCCTCACTCTTTGTCTATCCGGCGTCTCGGCTTGTGAAATTTCCGAGTTACGCCTGGATCAATATGATTTTTCCATTTATCTCTCTGGGAATCAAGGCGAATTGTGAAAGAATCTTGAACAACGGCCTGCCAAAATAAAAAAGTTCGAGATCAAGGTTCAAATTGAAGTGCTTTAAGGCTTCTGATCTGAAAGTCAGGTCTTTATTCACCAACTCAGTTAATTCTGCAAGAGTGGGTTTATTAATCTTGCCATTTTGTTTAATACTCAACTGAGTAAGGATTTCAAGACTGCACTCCTTTTCATGTTTATGAATATATTTAATGATAGGTTCATCTGATGAAATTATATCGAAACGGCTCAGGAGTCTTTTGCCGGCAATGGCTTTTAACTCAACCGTATCCCAACATTTCAGCAGAATACATTCCAAAGGTCGGTGTTGGTAAATTGAGCACGAAAAGTTTTTTCTGTCATAAAAAATACAGGACCATTCGGTATGATTCCCTTTCAGTTTAATAATTTCAGTCTTGGCCCATTCAGGTTTACTTTCTTCAAGGGAGAACACCGGCTCCCCTTTGCGAATAGTAATTAAATACTTCCGGTCAATGATTTCTTGCAGAAAAAGTTTTTTGTCTTCAATGTGCAGGGCAGGACCGCCTTTCATACAACACGTACCGCAGCGCTCACACTCTGTTTTCAATATATGTTTAGACATTGTTGAAAATTGCCAAGGCAGTCTGGGAAATTAAAGTTTTGCACCGCAGTATTTACAGAAATCGGCATCAGTGTCATGGCCTTCAGCACTGCATTCCCTGCATGATTGAGTTGCCTTTTTTGAAGACAACTGGGAAAGTTCAACCGTAACAATGCCGGTAGGCACAGCAATGATGCTGTAACCGAGAATCATGATACCTGCAGCCAGCAGCTGGCCTATGTTGGTTTGTGGGGAAATATCACCATAGCCTACCGTAGTCAGGGTCACAATTGCCCAGTAGATGGACCGGGGAATGCTGGTGAATCCATTTTCAGCACCTTCTATAAGATACATCATTGATCCTAGAATAATCACCAGGGTCAGGACGGTAAAAAGAAAGACAATGATCTTTCTGCTGCTGGCCCGTAATGCCTTCATCAGGAAAAGGGCTTCGCCCATATACTGTACTAACTTAAGAACCCTGAAAATTCTAAGGATTCTTAAAATTCGCACAACAAGCAGGAATTCAGTGCCGGGAATGAAAAGACTTATATAGGTCGGGATGATGGCCATAAGATCCACTATGCCGAAAAAACTGGTGGCATAGAGCAGAGGGCGACCGACACAGATGAGACGTAGAATATATTCAATGGTGAAAATAATGGTAAAAAACCATTCAACGCTACCGAGTAAAGAGCCATAGTTTTTACTGATGCCGCTGACACTGTCCAGCATGACGGCAAGGACACTTGCAAGAATGCTGACGATAAGAAGAATATCAAACCATTTGCCTGCCGGGGTTTCAGCCCCAAAAATTATCTCATGCAGGGTGTCACGCCAGGGTGCTCTTTTGCTTTGGACTTCAGTCATGTGAGGGGGTTTTTTCGAGTGCTGCCACTTTTTTTAAACGGCGTTTATGTCTTTCGCTGCCGCTGAAATGAGCTGCAAGAAAGGATTTGACTAACTCGACTGCCAATGCCGGTCCAATTATACGGGCACCGAGACACAGGACATTCATGTCGTCGTGTTCAACACCCTGATGGGCAGAATAGGTGTCATGGCAAAGGCAGGCACGGATACCCACAATCTTATTGGCAGCAACACAGGCCCCCACGCCACTGCCACAAATTAATATTCCCCGTTGAGCTTGCCCGTTTAGCAATGCCTCAGCAACGGACTTCGCGTAATCAGGATAGTCCACCGGGGTTTCATCAAAGGTGCCCAGATCGAGAACTTCGTGGTTGTCAGCTTCTATTGCTGCACTAACAGTTTTTTTAAGGGAAAAGCCCCCGTGATCAACTCCCAATGCAATAATCATAACATCTCTTAGCTCTTCAATAAAAGCTGGACTGCCTTAACCACCGATTCAGCGGTGATGCCAAAATTTGTGAACAGATCATTTATTGGTGCAGAGGCACCAAAATGATCAAGACCGATAACTTTACCGTTCATTCCCACATATTTATGCCACCCCTGGGTGGCGCCAGCTTCAATGGCAACCCTGGTTGTAACGTTTTCGGGCAGAACTTTGTCTCTGTACTCCTGGGGCTGGTCATCAAAAAGTTCCCAACTCGGCATGGAGATGACCCTCGCCGCAATTCCATCACCTGCAAGAGTTTCTGCCGCTTCAAGAGCAAGTTTTATTTCAGAGCCGTTTGCAAGGATAAGGGCATCCGGTGTGCCATCAACATCCTTGAGTACGTAAGCACCGCGGTGTAATAATTCGGCCGGTCCGAATACAGAGCGGTCCAGGGTGGGTAAAGATTGTCTTGTGAGGGCCAGAACGGTTGGCCCCCTGTTGCTTTTAACAGCAAATTTCCAGGCTTCGGCTGTTTCGTTTGCATCTGCCGGTCTGAGAACGGTAAGGTTGGGCATGGCTCGCATGGATGCAAGATGTTCAATAGGTTGATGGGTTGGCCCGTCTTCTCCAAGACCGATACTGTCATGGGTCAGGACGTAGATGACATGCTGTTTCATCAGGGAGGCCAGGCGTATGGCCGGCCGCATATAATCAGAAAAAATCAGAAAAGTGCCGCCATAGGGTATAAGGCCTCCATGCAGTGCCATGCCGTTAAGAACTGCTGTCATCCCGAACTCGCGCACTCCGAAATGAATATTGCGCTGGTCATAGGAACCTGGCTGAAAGCTGGTTTCACCGTCTATAAAAGTTTTATTGGACGGAGCAAGATCTGCTGAACCACCCATCAGGGCAGGTACATTCTTGGCAATGGCATTTAAAACCTGTCCGGAAATCACGCGTGTGGCCTTGCCCTTGGGGTCAGCCGGAAAAACAGGAATATCCTTGTCCCAATTTGGGGGCAGTTCTCCTTTAAGTTGTTTTTCAAAACCAGCACCTTCTTCAGGATAATCATTCAGATAGTTTCTAAAAGACGTGGTCCATGACTGCTCAAGTTCCAGTCCCTTGTCAACGGATTTTCTGAAATGGGCTAATGCCTCTTCAGGAATATAAAACGCAGGTTCCTGCGGCCAGCCAAGGTTTTCCTTTGTCAGTTTTCTTTCCTCATCACCAAGCGGTTCACCATGGGCCTTTGCAGTATCCTGGCGATTTGGACTGCCAAAGCCGATCGATGTCCGTACAGCAATAAGAGAAGGTTGATCAATTTTATCACGTGCCGCAATTAATGCTTCCTCAATAGCTTGAAGGTCATTGCCGTCTTCAACCTGCTGGACATGCCAGCCATAGGCTTCAAACCGCTGCAAACGATTCTCGGTAAAGGCAATATCGGTTTTTCCTTCAATGGAGATATGGTTATCATCATAAAGATATATGAGTTTGCCAAGCTTCAAATGACCTGCCAGAGAGGCAGCTTCATGGGATATGCCCTCCATGAGATCACCATCACTGACAATCCCGTATGTATAGTGATTGACAATATCCTGATTTGCTTTGTTGAATTTAGCTGCCAGATGGCGTTCAGCAATGGCCATTCCAACTCCGGTGGCAAAACCCTGACCTAAAGGTCCTGTTGTGGTCTCTACCCCTGGAGTATCTCCATATTCAGGATGTCCCGGGGTTTTGCTTCCCCATTGGCGGAAGTTTTTCAAATCATCAAGCGACAGATCATAACCGTTTAAATGAAGCAGGCTGTAGAGAAGCATGGAACCATGACCGGCAGACAACACAAAACGGTCCCTGTCGGGCCAGCCTGGATTTCTTGGACTGTGGCGCAGAAATTTTGTCCAGAGGACGTAAGCCATGGGAGCTGCGCCCATTGGCAATCCAGGGTGACCGGAGTTAGCCTGTTGGACCGCGTCAACAGAGAGAAATCGGATTGTATTGATGCAGAGTTCGTCAAGGGATTTGTTTTGTGAGTTCATGTAAGGCCTCGTATAAAAAAAATTAATAAAAAAATAATATGATAACAGAATGTAGTTTTTTATCGCATTACAACATATTTCTCAAGAGCCTAGTTAACCTTTCTGGCCGGGTTTTTTATTATTTAAAAGTAACAATAGCTGTTTTGCATCGGTAGTGGGTGATTCACAGCTGTAGTTGCGACAGACGTATGCTGTTGCCTTGCCGTTAATTGAAGTGTGATTGGCTGTAAAGGGTGCCACTATGCTAAGTTTTCCAGGGGTAGAGTTGGGGTCTTTTAACAGGGTAACAATATGAGCATTAGAAGTTTTCTTTATGATAGAAAGCATTTCCCGGGTGTCAAGTGCATTGGAGTCACCTACGATTACCACTTCAGTTG
>JAUXHH010000080.1 GCA_030621655.1 Desulfobacterales bacterium | reverse complement strand
AACATCCCATGTTGCCCCACACGGTGCACCTCTTTTAACTGCTATGCTCTTGATTCTATCGGCCTCAACTTCAATCTTAAATTCCGGCAGACCAAATTGTTCCCCATATAAGCCTGCAGCCTGCAGGCGGCCAAGTCCGCATCAGGTAAACGGTGTAAGAGCGTCCGCATGTTTCTTGCCGGAGGCGACAACAGGGATTTTCTTCTCTTTGCACACCCGGGAGAGATACTCTGACAGATCAGGATGTTTCAAAAAATCAAGAACAAGATCAGCATTAAAATCATCCGGGATGAACGTTTCAGGATCATCCACAACTTCAGACAAAGCTTCCTCGATATTGTATATTTTGACAATATCCACCCCGGTTCCATGACGGGTTATACCCTGGATCTTTTTTTCTCCTGAGCCATTTTCTTCAAATACAACTATTTTGAACTTATCCATTATGATCAACCCAATATATTATTGGTTAAGCTTTTAACTTAACGAAAACTAAGGATACTTACTTCTCTAATTGTTTGGTCTACTACCCTTTTAAGATCACCTAAACAATCCCTTCTAAGAGATCTGTCTATTTTTTCTTCTCTACATGAAAAAAATCCCAAATCTGATCTGCCAGTTCCGAACCAATACCACGGACAGCTGCCAGTTCTTCCCTGCCTGCCTTTTTTACAGCCGCCAGACTGCCCATGGTCTTCAGCAGGGCTTTCTTTCGTGAAGGACCGATACCGGGAACATTATCCAGTTCCGAAGTAAGCGTGCTTTTATGACGCAGACGCCGGTGGAGTGCAATACCAAACCGATGTGATTCATCGCGTATCTGCATCAGAAAAAAAAGCACCGGCGAATGGCGCTGCAGACTAAGCGGGTTTTTCCTGCCCGGTCGGTATATCTTGTCCGTTTTATTCTCTTTATCTTTAGCAATACTCACCAGTTCAACCTGATCCTGCAAGCCTTTATTTCTGAGAACATTTCTGGCCACATTAAGATGTCCTTTTCCCCCATCGACAACCAGGAGATCAGGGAGGACATCCCCTTTTCGCCCTGTTTTAAAACGTCTTTTCAACACCTCGCTCATCATACGGTAATCATCAGGTTCATGTGCGGTGTTGATAGAATAATGCCTGTATTCTTTCGGTGCTTTCTCGCCCTCAACAAAGCAGACAAGTGAACCGACGGGCTGCTTGCCACCTATATTGGATATATCCAGACATTCAACTCTTGCCGGGAAACGCTGCATATTCAGTTTAGCCTGCAGGTTCTTTGCCATCTCATGCCAGCTTTTCTCCCTGTTTGCCCGATCAATATGAATCTGCCGGGCGTTTGCTTCCGCCATCTGCAGCAATTTTAACCCTTTGCCGCGTTTCGGAATCCGCAAGTCTACTCCCCTGCCCCGCATCTCTGTCAACCACTCAGAAAGAGAAAGGACATCCGCTATCTGAAATGGCAGCAGTAACTCCTCTGGTATTGACTGTTTCCGGCCATAGAACTGGCGCAGAACTTCACCCAGCACCTCACTGTCATCACCGATGGGGTCCAGCAGAAAATACTCCAGTTTGCCCAATACCATTCCCTGCCTGACATTAATAATCGCGACACCAACGCCAACACCCTTCCTCACAAAACCGAAAACATCCTGGTCCTGATCCCTGTTGCTTACCACTACCTGCTTTTCCAGTGTTTTATTCAGGGCCTGCAGTTGATCACGAAAAATGGCAGCCATTTCAAAATCCATGTTTTTTGACGCCTTTTGCATATCAGTTTTCAGTTGATCACGTAATTGCCTGTTCCTGCCCTCCAGAACCAGAAGGACTTTATTCAGAATCCTGCGATACTGTTTTTTATCCACCTTCCCACTGCAGGGGGCCAGACAACGGCCCATCTGGTAATTCAGGCAGGGCCGCGTCCTTTTTTTTATATTCCTGCCTTTACATCTGCGCAACGGGAACATCCGGTTAATGAGATTGAGCGTATTGCGCATGGCTCCGGCAGAAGAATACGGTCCAAAATACCTGCTGCCATCCTTCAGGCGACGGCGAGTCTTATAAACTCTGGGCCACTCCTCACCCAAGGTGACTTTAAGACGGGGATAACTTTT
This sequence comes from Desulfobacterales bacterium, assembly GCA_030621655.1. Taxonomy (GTDB): domain Bacteria; phylum Desulfobacterota; class Desulfobulbia; order Desulfobulbales; family BM004; genus BM004. The sequence continues at coordinate 5,200 of JAUXHH010000080.1, read as the reverse complement.
GTCATCCTTCAACTCTATATTGAATTTTGGCCTGTGCTTCTTTATTAATGATGACTCAAGTATGAAAGCTTCCTTTTCCGTATGAGTGAGAATGGTATCAATTGAGGCGACCTTGTTGAGCAGTAAAATTGTCTTCGGAGAAGCTGCAGAATTCGATCTCTGATAAGAGGACAGTCTTTTTCGCAGATCTTTAGCCTTGCCGACATAAAGTATCTGTTTCTGACGGTTCATCATGAGATATACGCCGGGATGTTTCGCAACAGATTTGAGAAAATCAGAAGACAGTGGGCCTGCCTTGTGCCCACTGTTTTTTTTTGCTCCAGTTTTTTTATTATTCTCTTGAACTGTCATGAAAAATCTATTGTAAAAGGGTTGTGTCGCATGTTTCCAACCAGGCTGAAGCCGCCCTGAAATTCACAAAAATTTCAGCTGACTGCTATTGTTTTCAGCATTGCCAATAGAAAGAATATATGCCATCATATATTGATATAATAAATATATATACTGCATCCTTAACCGACCAGAAAGAATAAATAAATGAAGTTAGTAACAGCAGATCAAATGCGCGGTCTCGATAAGGCCGCTATAAACAATTATAAAGTTCCATCACTGGAACTGATGGAAAATGCCGGCCGCCGGACCGTCGAGGTTATGCTTGACAGGTACGGCGACCCGCTGGGCAAGACGGTTGCAATCTTTGTCGGTCCGGGAAACAATGGCGGAGACGGCCTGGTCATAGCCAGGCTTCTGGCAGGCAGACTGGCCCGGCCTGTAGTTTTCCTGCTCGTCCCTTCCGATAAACTCAAAGGAGACTCTGCCCACAACTACTCCAGACTCCTTGAATTCCCCATAAAAATCATTGAAGTGACAAATGAGGAAAATTTGCATGAAGCTGCTGCTATACTTGCAAATTGCTGGACAGTGGTGGACGGGATTTTCGGCACCGGACTCACCAGGGAAGTATCCGGGATTTTTGCTGCAGCAATCAGAGTCATAAATGAAGCTACATGCCCTGTTGTTGCAGTTGACATACCTTCAGGAATAAACACTGACAAAGGGGAAACCCTGGGAAGCTGCGTGCAGGCAGATATTACTATCACTTTCGGCCAGGCCAAGATCGGCCAGGTAATCCATCCCGGTCGGGATTGCACCGGACTTCTTGAAGTGGTTGATATAGGCATACCGGAAGAAGCCGTTGCCGAGGCAGATATACGATTGGAACTCCTGGAAAGCAAGGTGGGGAGATGGCTCCCTGCCAGAGTCCCGACAGCCCATAAAGGCTCTTTTGGCCACCTGCTCATAGTGGCTGGAGCCATGGGAAAAACCGGTGCCGCACTTCTCTGCGGCTCAGGCGGACTGAGATCCGGTGCAGGTCTGGTTACCCTGTGCGTCCCCTACGAATTAAACCATATCATTGAATCAGGCCTATGGGAGGCCATGACGGTTCCCTTACAGTCTGCAGCACAGGGCATTCTTTCCATAGAAGATTTCCCTGTTATCAAAAGTACACTTCAAGGCAAGCAGGCCGTCGTCGTCGGTCCAGGTATAGGCACAGCGACAGAAACTGCGGAGCTTATAGAAAAACTCTATTGTGAGATAGAAGTACCTATGCTCGTTGATGCTGATGGCCTCAATATTCTTGCAGCTGACACCTCACTGCTCAAAAAAGCACCAGGCCAACGTATCCTGACACCTCACCCCGGAGAAATGGCCCGGCTCACCGGGTTGACAACCTCAGCCATCCTGAAAAACCGCTTTGAAATAACCCGCGAATTTGCAATGAAACATAATGTGTATGTTGTTCTGAAAGGTGCAGATACCCTTGTGTGTGACCCAAAGGGCAATATGGCGATAAACCCGACCGGAAATGGAGGCATGGCGACCGGAGGTATGGGTGATGTCCTTGCCGGTTTAATCGGTGGCTTTCTGGTCCAGGGCCTTTCTCCATGGCAGGCCTGCTGCCTTGGTGTATACAGCCATGGTCTGGCCGGAGACCGGCTGGCAGAAGAAACATCTGCAGGTTACCTAGCCTCGGAATTAGCGGATCAAATACCTTTTATATTAGAAAATTTAAAAGTTTGACTCTATAATGCCAGTATGCAATAATTTTTATGCATGCCGGATTTATAAACTAAAAACCATCAGGAGATACTATCCATGCTGACAGCAAAAGATATAATGACATCAGAAGTGATCACAGTCCAGATGCAGACCACTGTTAACGAGCTTGCAGAAATCCTCTGGAAGAACAGGATCAGCGGTGCTCCTGTTCTTGACGATGACGACAAGGTGGTCTCAGTGGTTACGGAAAACGATCTCATCGACCAGTCCAAAAAATTTCATATTCCCACAATGATCAGCCTGCTCGACTCGGTAATCTTTCTCGAAAGCTCGAAAAAAACCGAGAAAGCGATAAAGAAAATGGCAGGCAATACCGTCCAGGACATCTGCTCCAAGGAGTTGGTATCTGTTTCAGAGGAAACCCGACTGGACGAAATTGCAACCATCATGGCAAACAAAAAAGTGCATACTCTGCCGGTTATGCAGGATGACAGCTTAGTTGGCGTTATCGGCAAAAGCGATATAATCCGCTCAATGGCCACCAAATAGGCCACCACAACACCTGGAATTCAGCAAGCAGGTCTATTTTAAGTGTTATTTAACTGAAATTATGGCAGGGGCTTTATGGTCGACGACCTCATACGTTTTTTCACCTACAATAAAATTTATCTTTTCACTGGAGCAGCATTGCTGCTTCTGGTCATTATCCCCACCAAAGAAAAGATCTCTTCAAATACCAAAAAATATCTGTATGTGTTTGTAGTCATATGGATAATTTGTTTCACCTATAGAATTAATACTGGAAACAACATTACCCACCTGTTTAACAGCAGCAATGATTTCGATGATGAAAGCCAGTCCACTACAATAAAGAAAGGACCGTTTAGTAAGTACTATTCAAATGACGCCGGCAGGAAGTCAAAAAACTAGGTGGGATTCAATATTTTGACGGGATAAAATGTGAGAGTCTTACTGAAACGTTTTAGCCCTGCAAGTTAGCCAAACATTAGCCCCTTTTCTCATACCTCCCACAACTTGACTTAATGGTACCAAAGTAGTACTATTCAAGCATGCCAAGAAAAATACGCCAACTCATTAAAGACATTGAAGATGCCGGTTTTGTAAACCGTGGTGGTAAAGGCAGCCATCGAAATTTTTTACATTGGAAAGGCGTAGCTTTGACTATCTCCGGGAAACTTGGAGATGACGCAAAACCCTACCAAGAGCGATTGATCAAGCAGAAGATTGAGGAGGCTAACTAATGAAGGATCGAGATCGTTATTTGAAAATTGTCGAGTGGTCAGAAGAAGACCAATGCTATGTTGGTTCAGTCCCTGGATGGATTGGTGCTTGTTGCCACGGAGACAAAGAAGAAAATGTCTTCCATCAACTCTGTCGGATAGTCGATGATTGGATTGAAACATACAAGAAAGATGGTAAGCCATTACCTCCCTCAACAATCGGCAGAAAATATTCGGGGAAGTTTCAACTCCGAACAGGCGGTGAGCTTCATCAAGCTTTAACGATAAGGGCTTTACAGGCTGGAGAGAGTCTGAATAGTTTTTGTATTAATGTCCTACGCGAGTCAGTAACTACATCTGAAAATTCCAAGGGCGAACCAACCACTGAACTTGACGGATAAACTTGTTCGGGTCTAGCTGAAAGGCTTCCGGTCCATAAGTTTATTAAAACGTTAGGATGGGAAAATGCCCCACCAACAGAATCAATACCTTTTAGCTTTTTTTGCAGCATTTCTGACGGGAATATTTTCTTTAAGTGGAGGTTACTTTATAAAAAAATATCAATCCCAGCACAAAATACAAATAAAAGAAAATGAATACAGAGTACAGGCTTATAGATTTTTTTTGGAAAAAATTGACAGAGAGCGGTCCCCACTTATTAGTCAATTCTTAAATCTTGGTTCGATGGCTGATACAGTTATCACTGATAGTGAAATCCAATCACTTGAAGACAGAATTGAAAAACTATTAGTAAATATTGATCCACAAGAAGCATATTGGCAGCTTAATAGCGACTTCAACATACTAAGGCTTTATGGAAACAAAAAAACAGAACAATATTGTTCTGACATTCTAGGCCTTATTTCATTTAATAATTACAAAATAAATTGTAATAATTATTCTGAGTTAACAAGAAACTATTATAAAAAATGGCGCATAGCACAAGATGACGGAATTGCCTTTGGATGGAAAGAAAAAATCACAGAAGAGGAAAGATTAATGGTCATTATGAGCAGCAGACTATTTCAAGAGCTAATTAATCATCTTCGTAAAAGCATTATTGAGAAAAAGGATATAACCTAACCATCGAGTAAAAAAAACGCGAATATCAGCGGTGACCTTGCGGGACAAGGATTTGAACGCGATCCTCACCCAAACCTTACATTATCTTTTTAATTTTTGATGACTCAAAACAGTTTCATCTGCTTTGCCCCTGACTTTTTCTTCCTTGGCATTTTCTGTTTAATTTGTTCGCAGAGGGACTCGGGGATCTCGCTGACAAAACGAGAAACCGGCCTGCTCTGGTAACTTCCGAAAATCGGTCTGGTGACAGAAGAGGTCAATATGAGAGAATCCTGGGCTCTGGTCATTCCAACGTAAAAAAGTCGCCGCTCCTCATGAATTGAGGCTGTAGCAGTTATATCAGCAGCGTTTATTTTCTCATCTCCATGCAAACTGCAAGGAAATATCCCCTCCTCCATTCCGGTTATAAATACAACCGGAAATTCAAGACCTTTAGCTCCATGCAGGGTCATAAGCGCTACGGCTTCGGCATTTTCATCATATACGGTTGCAGCTTCGTTTTTATGAAGATAGTCCGCAAATCCAGACAAATCAGAACCGAACGAACCGACAAGATCCAGAAACCGTATTGCATCTTCACTCTTTGCATTGACTCTCAGGTAATCCATGCTCTCCATGATCGATCCCGAAAGTCCTTTCTCTGAAACCTTCTTTCTGAAAGAAATCAAATTCTGCTGCAAATCAATAACTCTGCCTCTTAGAGTTTTAGGAAGATTAATCTCTGCTGCCAATGCAAAAAAATCTGAGAATCCCCCAAACGGCAATTTGTGTTCAAGAAGAGTCAGGGTGCTCTCCCCTACTCCAGGGAAACTTCG
>JAUXHH010000218.1 GCA_030621655.1 Desulfobacterales bacterium | reverse complement strand
CTGTACCCCCGACCTCGCTTATGGTTCCTCCAATCTGCAATTGCGGATTATTGGGCAGTCCGGTAAAAACTGCCTCAATATTCGCATCGTCAAAGAAATAGCGGTCAGGCATAAAACTTCCCAGCCAGCCGTCACTGTCAAGGTTGCGCGTGGTAATCTCAACTGCAGTTTCTTTTTCTGGTTTCTTGACAATTTCTATAGCAACTTCACTCTGCCCGTCGAGCTGGAATTCTGTATAGAGTGAAAATGCATCCTGCTTCCAGGTGGCAGTTGCGGGGGTGACAAGTGCAAGCGTGCCGGAATTGTTTGTCTGTGTCAGCTCCGACACACTAAAATGCAACGACTTTAATTTGCCCGGTTTTTCCTGACTGGCCCTTAATTCCCCCTGCAATGCAAGGGAACCCAGCTGCAACTCCTTGTAACGAAGGTGTTCGCCTGAAAGAGTTATTTCACCTTTCGGCTCCTTAATGCTGCCGGCTATACTCATGTCAGCAGTAACCTGCCCATTGAGAGGCATATCCCCAAACAGTCCGGCCAGTCCCTCCAGATTGCTGCTTTCAAACCTGGCTGAGAGATTGATCGGCACCGATTCAAATGCTTCCACTGTCGCCGGTATCGGAATTATTCCCCGGGTAATTGTCAGGCTGGAATCAAGTGCAACAGCACGGGCATCTTCAAGATATAGGCTGCTCTTTTCCAGATGTCCCTTGACTGCCAATGCATCAACCTCCAAACCATGCAATTGACCCTCCTGCACATCAAAAGAAAAGGAACCAACCGGGGCTTCTCCCGACTCCAGATTATAAGCCAGGTCAACCTTTCCCCTGATCTTTCCGGAAATATCCCAGCCGGAGCCGCCCAATCTTTTCTGCAGTTCACTGATATCAAAATTGTCTGTCCTGACCTGCGCCTTTAAAAGCTTGTTTTCTATTGATCCTGTTATATTCAGTTGACTTTCCGCAAATGTAAGATCGGTCGCAAATACTGTGAACCCCTTATCAATCTGGGCCAGCTCAATAAAACCTGTTGCCGATATTCCTTTATCCCCCATCTCAAAAGAAGCAATGGACAGTTTTGCTTCCGTATGCCGCAACAGGGATGTAAATCCTGTTTCTATCCTGGAGACGCCCTCCTGGCTGAAACGCAAACTGTTTACATCCAAATGCAACTCATGATCTGCATCTGCAGTAGATCTTAGACTGGAGTCAATTCCCCTTATCTCCGCATCCCATCCGTCATGGGTCAGGATGACTGTGCCATTATGCACATCAAGCTTGGAAAGTACTGCAGGTACAAGAAATTGTGTGGGGCCATCAGGGGACAGGTCTTGCAGAGCAGCACTTCTGAAATCATAGCTGAATTCAGGCGTACCTACTGAGCAGTTAAACCCCTCAAGAAAGAATTCGTACCCTTCCTTCAAATCCCACAGGTTATAGGTGCAGGTAATGATGTCGGTTTTCAAACTATAGGCTTGGGGGTAGGCTTCGACAGGGAGTATGGTTATATTCTCAAGTGTTGTTTCTGAAAAAGGATTGCCGCTAATTCTACCAATATTAAGGACAATATGCGCCCTGCCTGCGTAAAACTGAGCAACTTTTTTTAGAACATAATAGCCCGCAGACTCCCAGTTCAGAAGAAGGACAAAAAGCAATATGGCAATTGGCAGGATTGTGTAACCTGTTCGGTTGAACAATTTCTTCATATCACTTTATTATATCATCTTATAGGGCAAAAACGATAAGTAGTTTTTTTTATCGCTGTAACGCAATAGGTGGTTCCAGTATTTTTTGTCTAACCTCCTTTTAGGGTTATTTAATGAATCCCTGTTGACAACAGGAACTGAAAATAAAAAAATTCCTCTGTATGAATAATAAAATGGGTGGGGAGTTTGAGTTCCCCACCCGAACAAAAATTTCAGGTTTGTTGAATTAGTCTTTAACTCTATAGTAGTCCTTGTACCAATCTACAAAGCGCTTTACCCCTTCCTCAATTGGAGTATCCGGTTTGAAACCGACATCGCGGACCAGATCGTCAACGTTGGCATAGGTGGCAGGTACATCTCCTAACTGCATGGGCAAAAAATTCTTCTCTGCTTTTTTCCCGAGGCACTCTTCCAAGACTTCAATATACCGCATGAGGTCGACTTTATTGTTATTGCCGATATTATAGAGTTTATATGGACAGTTGCCTGTTGACGGGTCCGGATCATTACTATCCCATGTGGGGTCCGGTGCAGGCACCCGGTGGATAACCCGGTAAACGCCTTCAACGATGTCGTCAATATAGGTGAAGTCCCTGACCATTTTACCATAGTTAAAAACATCTATGGGCCGATCCTCAAGAATCGCCCTGGTAAATAAAAACAGTGCCATGTCCGGCCTTCCCCATGGACCGTAGACTGTAAAAAACCGCAAGCCTGTAACAGGCAGCCCAAAGAGGTGTGCGTAGGTATGTGCCATCAACTCATTGGACTTTTTGGAAGCCGCATAAAGCGAGACAGGATGATCCACATTATGATGCACCGAAAACGGCATCTTGGTGTTAGCACCGTAAACAGAGCTTGATGAGGCAAAAACAAAATGATTTACCCCTGAGTGACGGCACCCTTCCAGTAAATTGACAAAGCCGACTATATTGGTGTCAACATACGAATGGGGATTCTTAAGCGAATAACGCACTCCTGCCTGTGCTGCCAGGTTGACTACTGCATCAAAACTATGGGCAGAAAAAAGTTTGGCAATACCATCACGGTCAGCCATATCCAGGTTTATATGGCTGTATAAAGGATAGGGCGTGAGCTTATTAAGCCGCGCCTTTTTCAAATCAGGATCATAATACGGATTAAGGTTATCCAGACCGACTACGGCTATATTGTTGTCCAACAGCTTTCTGGAAAGATGCGAACCTATAAAGCCGGCAGAACCGGTAACCAGAACTTTTTTTATTCCATGATCCATGTTTTTTCCCATTTAATTAATCTCAACAAATTCGCAATAAGCAAGGAATTAAGGTAACGCAAAGGGCTCAGATTCAGGTAAGCGAGCATGCGAGACTCCGAGGCGCGGGAATTTTAAGAAATGAGGCGTACACAAGTACGCCGCAATGACGAAAAATTCGGAGTCTTGCAGATAAGAGGAGTGCAACGAAAACTTCGAGCTCGCTTACCTCCAGCAACGCAGAAGATGAGTTATTTACGTTACCCTCAATCGTCAAAATCGCCTTCCGGCCCCTTATCCGAATCAATGGTTGCCCCACGTTCAATAATCTTTTCTTCGGTCCACTGGGCCGAATCTTCAATCCGGTCAACCTTGTGCCCCAGGTCATAGGAACCGGCCTGCAGAATTGCCTCAATACCAAGAGGAGCAGTATCTCTCGCATTAAAGACATCCGTAAGCAGGGTATAGATAAATTCCTCCACCCGTTGGCACATCCTCTGCCGTATTTCCTCTGGCTGGCCAAGAAGTTTATTTTCAAAGGGTAGATTGAGCTTTTTATAATTACCGCCCTTCCATTCCTGTTTATCGGCATATGCCACCATTGCCTGCCACATCTCTT
>JAUXHH010000046.1 GCA_030621655.1 Desulfobacterales bacterium | reverse complement strand
GTGGTTAACCCAACCAAAGACCAACTGGAAGTATCGAGGATGGAGATTGTGGTTGGCGGTACCCGTGATGCAGTGGTTATGGTTGAGGGTGGTGCTGATAACCTGTCTGAAGATGAGGTCCTGGAAGGTATTTTTTATGGCCACCAGCAGCTGCAGATACTGCTTGACCTGCAGGAGGAACTACAGGCTGCTTTAGGAAAAACAAAACGTCAGGTCGAAAAGCCTGAAATTGATGAAGCTTTAGCCCAGAAGGTTAAAGACGCGGCTGCTGCAGAGATGACCGAGGTAATCACCACTGTCGATAAGATGGAGCGTGGTCGGGCTTATGATGAACTGAAGGCACGGATTGTTGCCGAATTGGAAAATGAGAAGGAAGATTGTGCCGATGAAGTCAAAGACCTGTTGAGTAGTCTTAAGAAAAAGATGATGCGGGATAAAATAGTTGTTGAGAAATCCCGTATTGATGGTCGGGCCTTTAATGAGGTGCGTCCCATTACCTGCGAGGTGGGTTGTTTGCCCCGCGCCCATGGTTCAGCACTGTTTACCAGGGGTGAAACCCAGGCTTTAGTGACAGCCACTCTTGGCAGTGAAGGGGATGAGCAGAGAGTTGAAACCCTGGACGGCATGACATTTAGAAAATTCATGCTGCATTATAATTTTCCGCCCTTCTGTGTCGGCGAAGTGCGCTTTATGCGTGGTCCGAGCCGGCGGGATATAGGCCATGGTGCCCTGGCAGACCGTGGTATCAGTGCTGTCCTGCCATTGGCGGAGAAGTTTCCTTATACCATGCGGGTTGTCTCTGATGTGCTTGAATCAAACGGCTCATCATCCATGGCAACAGTTTGCGGTGCCAGTCTGGCCCTGATGGATGGCGGCGTGCCGATTAAAAATCCGGTTTCCGGTATTGCCATGGGGCTCATTCAGGAGGGTGATGAGACGGTAATCCTTTCTGATATCCTTGGTGATGAAGACCATCTGGGTGACATGGATTTCAAGGTGGTCGGAACATCTGAAGGAATTACGTCACTGCAGATGGATATCAAGATAAGCGGGGTGACCCGTGAGATTATGGGTAATGCTCTTGAGCAGGCGAAGGAGGGGAGGTTACATATTCTTGGAAAGATGCAAGAGGCCATTACCGAACCACGTGCAGATATCGCCCCCCATGCACCGAAATTTTTCACGGTCAAAATTAACCCGGATAAGATCCGTGACATCATCGGTCCCGGCGGAAAAATTATCAAAGGCCTCAGCGCCGAATTCGATGCAAAAATTGAAGTGGATGATGATGGCAATGTAAAGGTATTTACCCCCAGTGGTGATACTGCTGTAAAGCTGCTTGCCCGCATTGAAGATATTACCGAGGAAGCCAAGGTCGGCAAGATTTACGACGGAACTGTCAAGACCATCAAGGATTTTGGGGCATTTGTCGAGATCCTGCCCGGCACAGATGGCTTAGTCCATATCTCTGAACTGGCCGATAAACGGGTGGAGAAGGTGACTGATATCCTGAAAGAAGGAGACAAGGTTAAGGTCAAGGTTCTTGAAATTGATCAACGTGGGAAAATCAGATTGAGCCGCAAAGCAGTACTTGCTGGAGAAAATAACTAATGTGCTGAAGAAAATAACTAATGTAAAGACGGCAAGGGGCTTTGCTAAATCCAGCAAAGACCCCTTGCCTTTTTTGAGACACTCGTCTCAATTTTCCTTATTATCACATGTTTAAAAAGACAACTCTAATCAATGGCATCAGGATCGTTACCGAAACCCTGCAGCATTCAAAGGTGGTTTCGGTAGGGGTCTGGATAGACGTCGGTTCCAGGGATGAACATGACCTCAATAGCGGTTCGGCTCATTTTCTCGAGCATATGCTGTTCAAGGGCACACGCAGCCGCTCGGCCCAGAAAATTGCCAGGGAGTTTGATGTGCTGGGTGGCTCAGCCAATGCTTTTACCACCAGGGAGAATACCTGCCTTCATGCAACTGTTTTGGGCAGCAATCTGTCTAAACTGGTGGAATTATTCGCGGATCTGCTTGGCAATTCACTTTTTGCAGACGAAGAAATAGAACGGGAGCGCCAGGTCATCCTGCAGGAAATAAATATGGTTGAGGACATGCCTGACGATCATATCCATGATCTTTTTGCAGGATTGCTCTGGCCCATGCATCCACTTGGTAAAACCATACTTGGCAGTCATGAAATTGTTTCAGCCATGGATTCGAAAAAACTCCAGGAGTATGTACAGAAATACTATACAACTGACAAAATTGTCATTGCTGCGGCCGGTAAGGTTGATCATGATGATTTTGTGTCTCTGTGGCAAAAGGTTTTTGAGAAATTTGGCCAAGAGAGCGATCCCGTCCTGGAGCGCAATGTGCCCCCCTTGCTTCCAGCCGGCAGAAAGATTTACACCAAGCCCCTGGAGCAGGCTCATATACTTTTAGGAACCTACGGATTGTCTATGGTTGATGCAGACCGTTTTGGATATCTGTTGCTCAATGTTCTTCTCGGCGGCAACATGAGTTCCCGGCTTTTTCAAGAGATCAGGGAAAAAAGAGGTTTGGCCTATTCTATCTATTCCTATATCGATTCTTATTCTGACTGTGGTTACCTTGCTATCTATCTGGGAGTTGACAGGGAGTCTGTCAATGAATCGCTGTCACTTATCGCACGTGAAATAAGCACATTGCAAAACACACCGGTATCTGAAGAAGAGCTGGCTAATACCAAAGACTTTATTAAAAGCGGCATGTTCCTGTCTATGGAAAATATGGAAGCGATTATGACACGTATCGCCAGAAATGAGATTTATTTTGGCAAGTACATTTCACTTGGAGAGGTGGTAGATTCCATTGATCAGGTCACTGGTGAAGATATTCTTCGGCTTGGGAGCAAGATTTTCGGCAGACAGGAATTAACCTTTGCCGGCCTTGGTCCTCTTGAAAAGGCCGGAATTGACTGGAAGTCATAATGGTTAGTATCAAAAAACAGATTAGAAAAAAAATAAAATAGAACTGTAATGGAACCTGTTATCATTAGATTTAGTTGGCTTGACCCTGAAAATGCAGGGGACTTACCACTGCCTACCTATCATTCTGTCCAGGCCTCCGGCATGGATGTTGCGGCCGCAGTTACTGAATCTGTTCAAGTAGCTCCCGGTGAAATAAAAATGATACCTACCAATTTTGCTGTTGCCATTCCTCCCGGGTTTGAAATTCAAGTGCGGCCACGCAGTGGCCTGGCAATAAAACATGGAGTGACAGTCATAAACAGTCCGGGAACCATTGATGCTGATTATCGTGGTGAAGTTAAAATTGGATTGATCAACCTGGGGCCGGAACCGTACACCATTCAGCGTGGAGACAGGGTGGCCCAGCTTGTTGTTGGTGCTGTACAAAAGGCTGACCTGCACTTGGTTGAGGAACTGGACAAAACAGTACGCCAGGGTGGTGGATTCGGGCATACCGGTAAGTAGCTTATTAAATGATGAAATTTTGTGTTTTAGGCAGCGGCAGTAAGGGGAATGCCACTTATCTTGAGTCCGGGGAAACGCGAATCCTCATTGATGCAGGTATGTCCGGCATTGAGTTGCAGCGTAGACTTGCAACCATAGGCGTTGAACTCTTCGAAATTGATGCCATCCTGGTAACCCATGAGCATAATGACCATGTCCATGGCGTGGGCGTTCTTTCAAGAAGGGCAAAGATTCCTGTTTATGCCAACCCGGCAACATTTTCTGCTGCTTCCAGAACTGTCGGCAAGCTTTCTTCTTCTAATGAATTTGAAACAGGCGCGTCTTTTCAAATACGTAATCTGGAAATCCATCCCTTTTCTATATCACATGACGCCCAGGATCCGGTGGGCTTCCGGATTTCTGACGGTAGAGTTTCTTTCGGCTACTGCACAGACACTGGAAAAGTTTCGCAACTCATTCGTCATCGACTGGCATCCTGCAAAGGGCTTGTGCTCGAGAGTAACCATGATATAGAAATGCTGCAGAATGGCACCTATCCACCGTATCTGAAACAGAGGATACGGTCCAGCCAGGGACACCTTGACAACGAAGAAGCGTCTTTGTTTCTCAAAGAGTTACTGCATGAAAAATTGGAACATGTGGTGCTGGCCCACCTGAGCGAGGAGAATAATGATCCTGAAATTGCCTATCATGCTGCTATGGCAGCCTTGGGCAATAATCCTGATTGCAAAGAAATGGATCTACGGATATCAGTGGCAGATCAGAAAAGTGTTGGTGAGTTAATTTGCCTATCCAAGATATAACAGGGAACTTATTTCTTGTAGAGAATACAAGTTGTCAATAATTACAGGGCGCCGCACATAAGTTTAAAATTTGCACATTCATCTTGATTCAGGAATGGGCAGGGCTCACATTGGAACCACTTCAATTTTGGGCACCAGTAACGGTTTTTGTAAGGTTCATTACAGCCATCTCCTGTTAACCTCTCCCTTGTTCTGTTGCCGTAACGTACCTTTTTCCCCTGTATTGAAAATCTCCAGACAGCCATAGTGTACCTCCTTCCGCGTTGACCTATCTGAGCATTCCCCTCCTCAGCGCCAAGCCCCAAGTATGTATCGCAGTCTTTGCTTCCAATGAATAAGAGTTTTTACTCTTTCTATTCACTGGATTTTATCATTTATAGATGCAGCAAGAAATATGCCACTAGTGAGGAAATGGCTGGATGTGTCTCGGACTTAATGGATTTTTTCTTCTATTTCAAGCAATTACGCATAATGCGTCAGGGGATACAAGAAATCGATACTTGATTGCAATGCCAGGAATTTGTGATGTGCTGCAGAAGAAAGAGACAAAAATTGTCAGGGCATAATGAGAAAGAAGCTTTTGTGTGACCTGTTGGGACAATAATTTATAGAGTGTTATCCAGCAGGTATCCCTGTCGGATGTTTGAAAGTGCGGCAAATATGTTCGATTTTACTTTGGGGTCCAGTTCACTGAGCGACGCTAGAATTTTTCTGGCTTCCTGCCTTTTGGAGTTACTGTCCTTTGGACAAGGATTTTTTACCGGCCTGATATTGACTTTTTCTGCAATATTCTGGATTTCGATCTTTTCAAGATAGGCCATGGGCCTGATTATGTTTAATCGGCCGTCAAAAAGTTCCTGCCTGGGTACCATGGTGCTGAGATTCCCTGCATAAAGCAGGTTAATGAAAAATGTTTCAAGAATGTCATCCTTATGATGCCCAAATGCTATTTTATTGAAATTTTGTTGCTCAGCAATTGAAAAAAGGAGATTTCTGCGTAATCTTGCACAGTGATAACAAACACTTTTTCCTTTTTCTGCCGCAGCGGCCCTTTCCCAAAAATCTGTTTTTTTAATTAGATATGGAACATTAATCTTGCGGAGTTGTTCCTCAACGTTCTTGCCCGTGCTGGTGTGAAAACCATTGTCAATGTATACAGCTAAAATATTATATTGGATGGGGGCCTTGTGCTGCCAAAAGTCAAGAATCCAGCTAAGGACAAGACTGTCGACACCACCTGAAACTGCGATGAGGACCTGATCGCCGTCAGCCAGCATAGAATAGTTATGCATAGCCTGGCCGATTCTCCGGTTGACAGCCTTGCTCAAAACATCCATGAAGCCTGTGTCAGTCCCTGTTCAAATAAGGGCTGCTATCGAGTTTTTTGGTCAGGCCGGCTGAAGCTAATTCTGAAGCGGTGAGCCAACGGAAACCTGAGCCCGTTGAACGTGTTTTAAGGACATTTTCGAAAAGTGGCTGTTGGGTTTGATCAAAATCAGCACTCCAGATAACCCGGCCGCTTTCAACAGCAAGTAGTTTGAGAGAGAAAGAAACTGAGGCAGGTGTTATAACGGCATATTCCGATCCGTCTCTGGCTTGATAGCGCTCAATGGATGTGATCAATACAGCATCGTAATGTAATTGTTGACCTGCTTCCCTTGCCAGATATAGAGATTTTCCGGACTCTGTTGAAGATAAGCCTTCAAGCTCACTTTGGGATATTAAGCTGACATCCTGAAAACCCTGAAAATAATCTGCAAGCAATGAATTGATGGTCTCGGCTCCGGCTTCAAGCTCTGTCATAGCCCCGGCCTCTGATGGCTGACGACTGACAATGTGTGCCGGTAAAACGCCGATAGAGTTTATGGTGGCAAGCTCTTCTTCAGTGTTCCCAGGCGCAATGTATGAACACCCGGCAGAGAAAATTAATAGAACGGTTAAAGCCCAGCAGGCTAAAACTTTACGGATATTTTTCATTGGATAACTCCTTATGTATGAATCACGAAGCTGTGATCAGTATGCATTTCATCCTGTAAGCCTAACTTATAAAGACCCTTTTGAAGAAAGTGGGCCTGTTGTTCGTGGTTCAGGGCTGACGGCCTGTCCAAGAGCACGGCCGAGGGCCTTGAAAACTGCCTCAATGATGTGGTGGGTATTGTCACCGTGAAGCACCCTGACATGGAGTGTAAGGCCTGCGTGCAAAGAAAGAGCCCGGAGAAATTCTTTAGCAAGGGCCGTATCAAATGTTCCAACTTTTTGGTCCGTAATCGGGGCTTCATAGTGGAGGTAAGGACGATTGGAGATATCTACTGCGACGTGAGCCAGGGCCTCATCCATGGGGATAACGCTGAAGCCGTAACGGCAGATACCGCTTAAATCCCCCAAAGCTTTCTTGAATGCCTGGCCAAGACAGATGCCAAGGTCTTCAACCGTATGATGGTCATCCACTTCAACATCGCCTGCACCCTTAACATCTAAATCAAAAAAACCATGCACACCAAAAAGTGTCAGCATGTGATCCATGAAAGAAACACCTGACTGTATGGAGGTTGCGCCCTGACCATCAAGTTTGAGAGTAAGCTCGATGTCTGTTTCTTTTGTTTTGCGGTGTACTGACCCTACTCTTGCAGTATTAGCCATGAACTGTGCTCCAATTGTATTAAGCTATCCCGGATGATAAATGTACTTTCTTTCTTAATGCTATTACCCCAAAATGCAAATTATGAATATCTATACAATTTGTATGGTTAGAGGGCAATAGCTATATAAGATTTTTCAAAAAAAGAATTTAAGATTCGATTGAATTTGCAAATGGCAAAGAAGGGTTAATCCATAGTTTTTTTGTTGACAACAGGTAGGTGACTCGTTATAGTCCCTGGCTTTCCAGTTGGTTTGCGTGAGCGGGAATAACTCAGTGGTAGAGTGTAACCTTGCCAAGGTTGAAGTCGCGAGTTCGAATCTCGTTTCCCGCTCCATTTTTTTTGCAGCGTGTTTTTACTGGAATGGTTCGACAATTGTCGGGCCTTTTTTTATTGACAGATTAAAGAGATCGCTATATAAATTGACCGTTTGTTTTTGGATCAAGGTTCTGATTTCGATTTGAATCCTATTTTATATAAAGCTAAAGGTGGATTTGACGCCTTTTGAAACATTTAGATGAGACGTTTGCAGAGGATTACATCATGAAAACCTATCATACTCCGGTTAAGGAGATTGAAAGGAAATGGTTTCTAGTGGATGCTGAAAATAAGGTGCTCGGTCGTCTGGCATCCGAGATAGCAATACGGTTGCGCGGCAAGCATAAACCGAATTTCTCCACCCATATGGACGTCGGTGACTTCATAGTCGTTGTAAATGCAGAAAAGGTGAAGCTGACCGGCAAGAAGCTCGACGATAAAATTTACTATCGTCATAGCGGTTGGATTGGAGGTCTTAAAGAAAGGAGCGCCAAGGAAATGCTTGAGAAGAAACCAACGGAGCTTCTCAAATCGGCGGTTAAAGGCATGCTGACCAAAAACAGTTTGGGACGCAAACAATTAAAGAAACTCAAGATTTATACAGGTGGTGAGCATCCCCATGCTGCACAGCAACCTGAAATGCTTGAAGTTTAAGTACTGAGATTGACGGAGAGAGTAACTAATGGCTGAGAATAGATATTATGCTACCGGCAAGAGAAAAACGGCTGTGGCCAGAGTATGGATCAAGCCGGGTGCAGGCGATATACAGGTAAACAATCATACGGTTGAAGAATATTTTGGTGAGGGATTTTTGCGGCAAAAAATTGAAAAGCCCTTCAAGACAACTGAAACGGAATCGCAATATGATGTTATGGCTACCCTGAAGGGTGGCGGCAAACACGCACAGGCAGAAGCCCTGCGGCATGGTATATCCAAAGCTCTGCTGGAAGTGAATCCGGAATACAGGCTGACATTGAAGAAAACCGGTCTTTTGACCCGTGATCCGAGAGCCAAGGAAAGAAAGAAATACGGCCAGAAAGGGGCCAGAGCAAAATTCCAGTTCTCGAAGCGTTAATTTTTAGTTTACGGGTTCACATTCCCTTAGATTTACGAAAACAGGGGAAGGCAAATTTGCGGTTGCCTTCCCCTGTTTTTTTTTGTTTATATTTTGACGTAGGTTTTAAATATTAATTGAAGCAATAATTTTAAGAAGATTCTGTCTGGCCGAACTTCAGGAAGGAGATGAGGTAATGATTAAAATTGGTATCGTGGGGGCCTCCGGTTACACGGGTGTTGAACTGGCCCGTCTGCTGTGCAATTGCCCTGACGTCAAACTCTCTGTGGCCACCTCCCGACAATATAAAGGCAAGAAGCTTGCAGATGTCTACCCGAATCTTGCGGGCATGGTTGATATTGTTTGTGAAGACCTGAAGACAGAAGAACTGGTTGATCGGGCGGATTTATTTTTTACTGCAGTGCCGCACCAGACAGCCATGGCAATTGTCCCTGCTCTTCTGAAGGCAGGCAAAAAGGTTGTTGATCTTTCAGCTGATTTCAGGCTGCATGATGCAGAAATTTATGAGAAGTGGTACCAGAACCATACTGCACAGGAATACCTTGCGGAAGCGGTATATGGGTTACCTGAATTACATCGGCAGCAGATAGCCGAAGCGCGTTTGGTTGCCAACCCCGGCTGCTATCCGACCAGTGTTATTCTGGGCCTTGCTCCTCTGCTGCAGGCTGAAGCGATTGAGCCGGAAACCATTATCGTGGACTCCAAGTCCGGTGCCTCCGGGGCAGGACGTGTAGCCCAGACCGGAACCCTCTTTTGTGAGGTGAATGATGGTTTTAAAGCTTACAAGGTCGCAGAGCACCGGCACACGCCGGAGATGGAACAGGAAATCAGTAAACTTTGCAAAAAACAGGTTGCCATCTCTTTTACGCCACATCTTTTGCCAATATCACGGGGTATTCTCAGTACGATCTATGCAAAACTAACCCAAGCCATGTCAGATACTGAGGTACATGAAATTTATAATGGTTTTTATAAGGATGAAACCTTTGTGCGGCTGTGTGAACCAGGAAGTTATCCTGCAACACAGTTTGTCAGGGGATCAAATTTCTGTGATATCGGTGTCAAAATTGATAATCGTACCGGCAGGATAGTAGTTCTTTCGGCGATTGATAATCTTGTGAAGGGAGCAGCCGGGCAGGCGGTACAGAATATGAATCTCATGTGCGGCTTGCCTGAGACCAAGGGGTTGCTTTCAGTTCCTTTATTCCCGTGAGTCATAAACGGAATATAAAACTGCTGCTGGCTTTCGATGGTACCGGATATGTCGGCTGGCAAAAGCAGAAATCCGGCAGGACGATCCAGGGGGTCATTGAAGAAAAACTTCATATCATGACAGGCGAGGAACTCTGTCTGAACGGAGCAGGAAGGACTGATGCCGGGGTGCATGCCTTGGGTATGGTTGCTAATTATCACACAGAGGCAAATATTTCTTGCCAGGGTTTTGTGAAGGGTTTAAACAGCATGCTGCCAACTGATATAAGGGTATTGGAAGCATGCGAGGTTGAAACAGATTTTCATGCCAGGCGCAATGCGAAAGCCAAAACCTACTGGTACAATTTCAGTAGCTGCCAGATACAGTTGCCCACTAAACGTCTTTATAGTACCCATGTTTTTGAAGAGCTTGATATTGGGGCCATGCAGAATAGTTTGGCGCACCTGAAAGGTACGCATGATTTTTCCAGTTTTGAAGGCGCCGGATCCCGTGACCAGAAATTTTCCAGGCGAGGAGCAGTCCGTACTATTATAGAGGCATCTTTAGAAACATCAGAAACTGGGGGCAAACACAGGTTTATCATTACTGGTGACGGTTTTTTGCGCCATATGGTAAGAAATATTGTCGGCACCATACTTGAGGTGGGTAAAGGTAAACTGGCGCAGTCTGATGTTATCGCAATTCTTGCTGCAAAAGACAGGTCTGCAGCAGGGCCGACTGCTCCTGCACGGGGCCTTTTTTTAAAAGAAGTGCTTTATTCGTAATAGCGACTACTCAATTAATATTTTGATTATT
>JAUXHH010000098.1 GCA_030621655.1 Desulfobacterales bacterium | reverse complement strand
CCGAACGGGCTGCAGGCTTGTCGATTTTATTGATGACTACTAATACGGGCAGGGATAGGGCTAATGCCTTTTTCAAGACAAAATAGGTCTGGGGCATGGGGCCTTCCTGGGCATCAACGAGAAGCAGGCACCCATCTGCCATGCGCAGTACTCTTTCAACCTGGCCGCCAAAATCAGCGTGACCGGGAGTATCTATGATATTGATCCGATGATCTTTATAATGGAATGAACCGTTTTTGGCCGAAATGGTTATACCGCGTTCTTTTTCCAGATCCATTGAATCCATGACTCGTTCAGCCATGGCTTGGTTGTCACGATACATGCCGCTCTGCTGGAAAAACTGGTCAACCAGAGTGGTTTTTCCGTGGTCGACATGGGCGATTATTGCAATATTTCTGATTTGTTTTTGATTCATATAAAATAATTCCACTGGAAAGGTTAAAAAAAGAGCACATCTTTAAAGTATTCCAATAGAATAAGCAAGCAAATAATTGTTAGGAACAGGGAGGGCATTACTATTTCATAGACAGATTGGGGGAATATGGTACTCTTTTGTTGGGAATTGTTCCCATTAAAATTATAACCGGGAGTATAATAATGTGTATTGATGTCAGAAAAACATGTGAGTGCGGCACCCATACGGTTCAATTCCATTTAGGCGATAATATTATGGTTCCGCAAGTCCTTTCCCGCCTGTTTTGCCCAGCGTGCCCCGGCAACAGTGCTTTTAATAAAGAAACCATGCTCTGCGATAATGATTGGGTTATTGAGTATGATATGGACTTGGCACGGGGTATGCTGGAGAAAAAACTGCAAATTGGCCCGGAGGATGTTGTTCCAGAGTTTATTTTCGACAAGGGTTATGCCTGCTGGCAGGAAATGTATCCTGGCGAGCAAAAAGATATTAAAGCGGACCGGGAAAAGATCATTGAACTGCTGCAGCAGGACCGCAATGTGTACCTGCACGCCATGCAGAACTGGAATATTGAGCGTATAGAGCGGCTTAAATCAGCTGGTTGGCGCAAGGCACAACAGGCCTGAACCAGTCCTTTTTCTATCACCATTTTTCAAGATGAATCCGTTCAGGAAAGTAAACTTTTTTGACACTAATTTTCCCCATGGCAAAAAATTCCTCAACAGACTTGCCATGAACCGTTAAGTGATTGTGCAGAAACAGGTCAGAAATAACATATAAGTTTATAGTATATGAATGAGGAGAAATAAGAGGACCACTCCTTTGCTTTTATAATAAAAAACTTTTATCTTGATGAAAATAAAGGAAATTTATTTTCAATGGATTCACCTGTATAGCAATTGATATTTATAAATAAAGGAAAATTTAAGACCTTCAATTATTATTTATTAGTTTTTGTATAAATATAGTCGTTAGTTTGTCATAGTTATTGCATGCAAAATGAGAATGTGTATATTAATGTTTGCTATGGTGTCTAGTTTTCAGTTATCATTGAAAGAATAAATGATAGCTGGATTTTATCCAATCTTAAAAATCTAAAAGAGGAATCTGGCGATGCGTTGTCCCAAATGCGGCTTTATTTCTTTTGATCATCTGGCTTCCTGTGCCAAG
Organism: Desulfobacterales bacterium; assembly: GCA_030621655.1. Lineage (GTDB taxonomy): Bacteria > Desulfobacterota > Desulfobulbia > Desulfobulbales > BM004 > BM004. Next base: position 4,821 of record JAUXHH010000098.1, on the reverse strand, counting down.
TGCGGGCGAGATATATCAGAAGTTGCTTCCGAGTTACAAGGCACTTCCATTAAAGTTGAAGCCCCAATGTTTCTCAGCGGGGCTTTAGCAGCACTTTCTGAGTCGGAAGAATCCTTCGAAGATCATGCCATGGAGGCTGACGGTGATGAAGGTATAGACTTTGACATGGAGATGGAGGCCGACGAGGAAGAAGCGGGAGAAATGACTGCTGCTGAAGAGGATGTTGATTTCTCTTTTGAGAAAGAAGCAGAAGAATTTGAAGTCGCTGAGGAGGCTGATATTGGTCTTGCAGAGCCTGAAGAGGCTGCTGATTTTGAGATTGAGGCAAAGGCTGAAGAAGAACCTGAACTTGAAAAGGCTGAGGATTCTTTTGAGGAACTCGATTTCTTGGGTGGTGTTGATGATGAAGAAGAGGGCGGCCTGGAGTTTGACCTGGAAGATTTTATGGAAGATATCGATGACGACAAACCAGAAGCATCTGCCACTGAAGATACAGTTGATATAGACCTTGACCTTGGTGATGAGGAGAATTAAGTAACAACTTTTAACTGAACCGAGCCTAATAATACCCCATCATTCCCAGCCAATTTTTGTCGGCCTCGTAGATAGGGAACGAAGTGAGACTTTGAAGAATCTCCGCCGACAGGTATCATACCTGTAACCAATGATGTTATAGGTCCTGTGAATGTCTGAATCGATTATTACAAATAGTGCAAATTTTGGAACCAGGGTAATGGCTTTTGCCATTGATTTTGTTCTTTTGGAGATATTTCATTTTTTTCTATTTGCCCTGTTGGCGGGTAAACTCATACAAGCTATGTATATTGAACCACTGGCCATACTCACCTTTCTTGCATTATTCCCCCCTGTTTTTTTGCTAAGTTTTTTTTTATTACACATGGCATACTTTACCCTTTTTCATGCCTGGTTAGGCCAGACAATAGGTAAGATGCTAATGGGCATAAGGGTGGAGACGAATGACAATGAACTCATCTCCCCAGCCGCATCTTTTCTGCGCTGGAGCGGGTACATTTTATCATTTGCTCCTTTGGCGGTCGGTTTTCTATGGGCGGCAGTTGATAAGGATCAGTGTGCCTGGCACGACAGGTTGGCCCAAACCAGAGTGGTTTCAGCAGAAATGACTTGACAAGGAATTTATCCTTCCATATATTTGCCACTTCATTTTGAATGGCGCCGAGATAGCTCAGTCGGTAGAGCAGCGGACTGAAAATCCGCGTGTCCCTGGTTCAAATCCTGGTCTCGGCACCATATAAATATCATAGGAGCTGCACTTCGTTTGCAGTTCCTATTTTATTTTTGGAGGAAAAAGGATTGCGGTTATCCGGGAGCGATACAGCTGTTTTTTTATTGTTTTTGCTTGACATGGAGGCAGCAAACGTGTATACCGCACGCCGCACATTGAAGATCATTTCTTTGGGCAGAGGCATACATATTCAAAATCAATTGGTTGCCTAACAGGCTAATGCTTGGATTAACCTAAGCTGTGAAGGCAGCCTTTTTCATTTGGCTCATTTTTGCAGATTCAGAATTCGGTTAGCGCCTGCTGCCACCTAATATAAAGTGGAGAGCGGGTTATTTTTTTTGGGCATTATGCTTCTGTTAATTGCTGAAGCAGATATGTTACAATTTAAGAGATGTTTTTTGGGTATAAATATGATACCCAGATAATAATAGAGGAAAGTTTGAGGAAGTAATAATGAAAGCGAATTTGGATAAGTTAAGAAATATTGGCATCAGTGCCCATATTGACTCTGGGAAAACCACTCTGACCGAACGTATTCTCTTTTATACGCAAAGAATACACGCCATACATGAAGTGCGCGGCAAGGATGGTGTCGGAGCCAAGATGGACTCCATGGAACTGGAAAAGGAAAGAGGTATTACCATCCAGTCGGCAGCGACTTACTGCAATTGGAAAGGTCATGCCATCAACATAATTGATACCCCGGGCCATGTTGATTTTACCATTGAAGTGGAAAGAGCCCTAAGGGTTCTGGACGGCGCTGTTCTCATTTTGTGTTCTGTGGGTGGGGTTCAATCCCAGAGCATCACAGTCAATCGTCAGATGACCCGTTATAAGGTGCCACGCATAGTATTTATCAACAAATGTGATCGCACCGGCGCCAACCCTCACAGGGTGGCCCAGCAGGTCAGGGAGAAACTGGACCTTAATGCCGTGATGCTGCAAATGCCTATCGGCCTTGAAGCAGACCTGAAGGGGGTTGTTGACCTTGTGACCATGAAGGCCATTTACTTTGAAGGCGATAATGGCGAGGTGATCAGGGAAACGGATATTCCTGCAGAGCTTCAGGAAGAGGCTGATGCAAAGCGCGAGGAACTCCTTGATGCAGCATCAATGTATTCAGAAGAACTGATGGAAGCAATTCTGGAAGGAACCCCCACCGAAGAGATGATCCGCGATGCAGTCCGGATCGGCACCCTCAGTCTGGAGTTGGTGCCGGTATTCATGGGATCGGCATACAAGAATAAAGGTGTTCAGTCCATGCTCGATGCTGTTACCGCCTATCTTCCGACTCCCAAAGATATTCATAATACAGCCCTTGACCTTGAAAATGAAGAGAAGGAAATCGTTCTCACTACCAATGCTGAGGATCCTTTAATATCCCTTGCTTTCAAGCTTGAAGACGGGCGCTACGGACAGTTGACCTATATCCGAGTCTACCAGGGTACTATGAAAAAAGGTGATACTATTATCAATAGTCGTGATGGCAAAAAGGTCAAAATAGGCCGTCTGGTCAGGATGCATTCGGACGAGATGGAGGAAATCCAAGAGGCTGCTTCCGGTGATATTGTTGCCCTATTTGGTATTGACTGTGCTTCGGGTGATACCTTTACCTCCCCGGAGGTTTCTGTGTCAATGAGTTCCATGTTTGTGCCGGAACCTGTTATTTCACTGGCAATCATACCTGAAGACAACAAGGCTCAGGTCAATATGTCAAAGGCGCTGAACAGGTTCACCAAGGAAGACCCGACATTCAAGACCTTTGTGGACCATGAGACTAACGAAACAATTATTTCAGGCATGGGTGAGCTTCATCTTGAGGTGTATATCGAACGCATGGAGCGCGAGTATGATGCCGCAGTAGAAGTGGGACAGCCCCAGGTCGCCTATCGTGAAACAATTACCCAGAGGGCTGAGTTTAATTATACCCACAAGAAGCAGACCGGTGGTTCTGGCCAGTTTGGCCGTGTGGGCGGCTTTATGGAGCCCATGGAAGATGAGGAATATGAATTTATCGATAAGATCGTGGGAGGTTCTATTCCCCGCGAGTTTATCTCATCCTGTGACAAGGGCTTTCAGAAAAGTCTTAAAAAAGGCTCTCTGGCAGGGGCCTCCATTACCGGAGTAAGGGTTACTATAAATGATGGTTCTTCCCACAATGTTGACTCATCAGATGTAGCTTTTCAGCTGGCTGCCAGAGGTGCTTTCAAGGAGGGTTACCAGAAGGCAAAACCTGTAATCCTTGAGCCCATCATGAAAGTTGCTGTGGAAGGTCCCTCGGAGTTTCAGGGGGCTGTCATGGGCAGCTTGAACCAGAGGCGCGGCATGATCGTAGGTACCGTCGAGGAGGCGAATTATACTTCGGTTGAATCCGAGGTCCCGTTATCGGAAATGTTCGGCTATTCTACTGTATTGCGATCTCTTACCCAGGGCAAAGCGGAATTTACCATGGAGTTTGCCACCTTTAAGCAGGTGCCAAAATCAGTTGCCGAAGAAATAATAAAAATATTTCAAGCAGAGAAGCAAAAGTCAAAATAATGACCTTTAATAAATAGGTTTCAGGAGTTTTATTATGTTGAAAGAGGATTTGATCAAAAAAAACCCGTTACGTGTTCTTAATCCATTATCACCAGAGTCGTTGCCAGACCACCGCATGGGATTGGTCATGGCCAGGGCTGGATTGGGAAAGACAGCCATTCTGGTGCAGATTGCCATGGACAGCATGTTGCGGGGCCAGAAGGTGCTGCATGTCAGTGTAGGGGAAGACCTGGGAAAGGCTAAGGCCTGGTATGATGATATTTTCAAATATATCGCAGAAGGTTTTCAGCTGGAAAATGCTGCTGAAATTGAAAATGAACTCATGCGTAACCGTATGATTATGACTTTTAAGGAAGCAGCTTTCAGCAGGCCTAAGCTGGAAGAGCGTCTCAATGATCTTGTTTACCAGAATATCTTCAGGCCTGATATTGTAGTTGTTGATGGCTATGATTTTAGCGAGGCTGACTATGAATCCATAATGGACCTGAAGGAGATGATGGCCGCCATGAACGTACAGGTATGGTTTTCTGCCCTGCGTCACAGGGATGATGACCGGGTGAGCGCCGCCGGTGTGCCTGCCCCCTGTCATGAGGTTGACGGGTTGTTCGATACGGTTATCCTTCTGCAGCCGAAGCAAGATGCTATTTTGCTTGATATCATAAAGGATGAGTACGATTCTGCCGCTGGAAAGGTTCTCAATCTTGATCCTTCCACCATGATGGTCAAGGCGTAAGTCGCCGGATATATTTCATTTACAGTGTCATCACCTGTCCGGCATGGGTTACCATAGCCGTCCATACTCTTCCTCGGAGTCTCCCGTTGGTCGCTTACCTGAACCTGCGAGATATCCAACGACTCACGGGTCCTAAAAGGAGTTTTGATTTTTTGCTGGGGACAGATTTCAAATCTGTCCCCTTTTTTATGTTACTTTTTTTCTTAGGCTTGCGACGTTTCATATTTAGTGTATTTTATCCATTATGAAATTCAGACCCTGCATAGATTTGCACAATGGAAAGGTA
>JAUXHH010000037.1 GCA_030621655.1 Desulfobacterales bacterium | reverse complement strand
CTTCCAACATTACTGGAAGAAAGTCTGCCCGGACTGCAGAAAAAGATTACAGCAGTTGCTGAACTCTTTTACGACAGCCGCAACTTCCTTTTTGTCGGCAGAGGGCTGAATTATCCAATTGCCCTTGTAGGTGCCTTGAAGCTGAAAGAAATATCGTATATCCATGCTGAGGGATATGCAGCCGGTGAACTCAAACATGGCCCCATCGCTCTCATAGACAAAGATATGCCCATTCTGGGGCTGGTCCCCAAAGACAAGGTCTACGAAAAAAGTATCTCTAATATTGAAGAAATAAAAGCCAGGCAGGGACAAATTATCCTGATCGGCTCAAAAGGCGACAGGCAACTGAAAAAAATTACTGATCATGTGTTGTACATGCCTAAAACTCCGACTATGATGGAGGAACTGAACCCTATTCTTTTTACAATACCTGCCCAGCTACTTGCCTATGAAATAGCCACGTTGCGTGGCTGTGATGTTGATCAGCCAAGGAATTTAGCAAAAAGTGTAACTGTTGAATAATAAAGAGAAGGGTTCAAGAATTCAAGGGGTCGAGTGACATGGTATTTCTACAAGCTGCCTGCTGATAGCTGACCGCTGACCGCTTTTTAATTTCAAACTTCAGAGACAATTATGAAACAAGAACTGGCAAACCTTAAGGACAAGATAGCAAAGAAAAAATATCTGTTAGGAGTTATCGGCTTAGGTTATGTTGGCCTGCCGTTAAGTCTCACCTTTTTACGAAAAAGCATTTCGGTTCTTGGCTTTGATCTTGACCCTGATAAAATCAACAGGATCCATGCAGGGAGAAGTTATATCAAGCATATTCCTTCGAATGAACTTGCCGGCTTTGTGCAGCAAGACAAATTTTCTGCCACGGCTGATTTTTCCCGACTCAATGAACCGGATGTTCTACTGATATGTGTTCCGACCCCCCTTACCCAGAACAGGGAACCGGATATGCAGTTTATTGAAAACACTGCCCGGTCTATTGCTAAGGAATTGCGTCCAGGACAACTGGTCATCCTCGAATCAACCACCTATCCCGGCACCACCGTAGACCTCCTGCAACCCATCCTTGAACGTTCAGGGCTCAAAGGAGGGGAAGATTTTGCTCTGGCCTATTCACCTGAACGTGAAGACCCCGGCAACCCTCAGTACAGCACTGCCGACATCCCAAAAGTTGTGGGTGGCATCAATAAGGAGTCCACCCGTCTTGCCTGTGATTTTTATAATACCGCTCTGCAAACCGTAGTGGAGGTATCTTCAACCCAGGCTGCTGAAATGTCAAAACTTCTGGAAAACATCTTCCGCTCTGTCAATATCGCCATGGTGAATGAACTTAAAATTCTCTGCCATCGCATGGGAATCGACATATGGGAAGTGATCCGGGCCTCCAGTACCAAGCCATTCGGTTTCATGCCATTTTACCCCGGACCCGGGCTTGGTGGACACTGTATTCCCATTGATCCGTTCTACCTTACTTCCAAAGCGCGGGAATATGATTTCCCCACCAAATTCATTGAACTGGCAGGCGAAATCAACACGGCAATGCCGTACTATGTGATCCAGAGGGTCATGGAGGCCTTAAATAGCAGGAGAAAACCTATCAATGGCTCCAAGGTCCTTTTGCTCGGTTTGGCCTATAAAAAAGATGTTGATGACCCGAGGGAATCGCCCTCATTCAAGTTGATAGAGCTCCTGCAGGGAAAAGGTGCTGAAGTAATTTATAATGATCCGCACATCCCAACGATACCACCGGTCCGGAAATACTCATTCAGCATGGACAGCACTGAACTGACTCCGGAGACTTTAGCCGCTGTCGACTGTATCCTGTTAGCAACCGATCATTCGGCCTATGATTACCAATTTATCATGGAACATGCAGATCTCATCATTGACACCCGTAACGCGTTCACTGGCCTTAAAGGTGCTGCTGAAAAGGTAGTACAGGCATAGAGACTCGTGAATAATCCGGGTTAAAACATCAGGTTAACTCTTTTTACAGATGATCTCCCTGGGAATCGAACAACTTCTTTCTTCTCCGCCCCAATGGCTTTTGGGGTGCAGGCTTGGCCTGCTGTGCAATCAGGCATCAACGGACAGCAAACTGCGCCACAGCCGTGACCTCATCAACAAAACTTTTCCGGGCCAGCTGACCTGCCTTTTTTCACCTCAGCATGGCTTCTTCTCTGAAAAACAGGATAATATGATTGAATCCGGCCACAGGCTCGATTCTATCACCGGACTACCGCTATACAGCCTTTACTCAAAGCAAAGACGGCCCAATAAAGAAATGTTTGATCTTTTTGATGTGCTTATTATTGATTTGTTTGATGTCGGCACCCGGGTTTACACCTTTCTCTATACCATGGCCTATTGCCTTGAAGCTGCTGCAGAACATGGCAAAAAGGTACTGGTGCTCGACCGCCCCAACCCTGTCGGTGGGAAGCTGCTGGAGGGCAACATAATTCAACAGGGCTGTTATTCTTTTGTCGGGCTTTATCCAATTCCCATGCGCCATGGTCTGACTTTTGCAGAACTTGCCCGGCTGCTCAACAATCATTTCCGTATCGGGGCAGACCTTGAGGTCATTTCCATGCAGGACTGGCAGCGTGAGATGCTTTATACCGATACAGGACTTCCATGGGTGTTCCCCTCCCCCAATATGGTATCTCCAACTGCATCCCTTGTTTATCCGGGCCAGGTGATCTGGGAGGGAACAAATATTTCAGAGGGCCGCGGCACCTGCCTGCCCTTTGAGCTTTTTGGCGCCCCGTTTTTTAATTGCAATGAAATCCTGGACAAAATAAAGGAGAGTATTGATCTAAACGGCTGTTTCCTGCGGCCACTCATGTTCGAGCCCACCTCCAACAAGTGGGCTAATCAAACCTGTCGCGGATTCCAGATCCATGTCACTGATCCTGCTGTATTTCGCCCGTATCGCACCTCCCTGTCCCTGCTGCAGGCTGTTATGCTTCTCTACCCGGAAGCTTTTCAATACAAGGAGCCTCCCTATGAGTATGAATATGAGCGTCTGCCCATGGATCTGATTTTGGGTGACAGGAAAATACGCGAGGCGCTTGAGCAGGGCGAAAACGTCATGGACCTTGAAAATTCATGGCAGGATGACCTGGATGATTTTGACAAATTGCGGCAGGAAGTCTTTCTTTACAACTGATTTCTTGAATTGCTGCACATAACAAGGTATTTTCTTTTCTTTCTAACAACAAACAACCCAAATATTAATTTTTTATACAGTTACCTATGTCTGCAAAAAATACAACTCTTGCTGAACTTTCCCGGATGGTTGGCGGAGAACTCCATGGAGACCCTGATATTACCATACATGGTCTGGCCGACCTAGCCTCGGCCGCTGCTGGTGATATTGCTTTCCTCGTTAAAGCTGCTGCTGGCATCGAAACGCTGAAAAACAGTCAAGGTTCAGCCTTTATCGTACCGCACACACTTGATTATGATGACAAACCCTTGATCAAGGTTGCAAATCCTTATCTTGCTGCCGCCGTCATCCAGAACTTTTTCCAGGCCAAACCGTTTCAGGCAACCGGCATAAGCCCCAAATCTGATATTGGCAGCAATTGCGACATCCCGGAAGAGATATCAATAGGACCCTTTGTTTCCATTGGCGACCGGGTAAAACTGGGCAAACGGGTGACTATCCATCCCGGTGTAGTCATTGGGGATGATGTAGTGATCGGAGACGATTGTCTTTTCTATCCCAATGTCACTGTGTATCGCTCCTGTACATTCGGCTCACGGGTCATAATTCACAGCGGGACGGTTATAGGCAGTGACGGTTTTGGCTTTGCCACTGATGAGCTTGGTAATCATGTCAAATGGCCGCATCTCGGTACGGTGCAGATCGAGGATGATGTGGAGGTCGGTGCAGGTGTGACCATTGATCGGGGCACATTTGGTAAAACCCAAATCATGCAGGGCACAAAGATGGATGACCAGGTGCATATTGGTCACAATGTAAAGGTTGGTGAAAATTGCCTTCTGGTGGCCCAGGTTGGCATTGCCGGCAGCGCCTCATTGGGGAAAAATGTTGTTATCGGTGGGCAAACAGCCATAAAAGGTCATATACACCTTGATGACGGTGTCATGGTTGCAGGCAAATCCGGGGTTAATTCCAGCCAGCCTAAGGGCTCTATTGTGTCCGGTTTTCCTGCCATACCGCATAAGGACTGGTTAAAGGCGAGCATCATCTTCACCAAACTGCCAAAAATCCAGACCGACCTGCGTGACATGAGAAAAAAAATAGTCAAAATGTATGAAAAGATCTTCCCGGAAGAAGGCCAGGGATAGGCTTCATGAAAAGACATTTGCGCTGCCTTATTTAATTAACCGACTTATTAAAGATATTTACTGACAACCCTATCAAAGACCTAATTTGGAAGGAGATGAAGAATGGCAAATGATATTTCAACCATGGATATAAAAGAGATCATCCGGCTTCTGCCGCACCGCTATCCTTTTCTGTTGGTGGATAGAGTTCTTGAAGGCGAAAAAGGAAAAAGCATGGTCGGCTTAAAAAATGTCTCCATGAATGAACCATTTTTCCAGGGACACTTTCCTTCTGAACCGATCATGCCGGGCGTCCTTATCCTTGAAGGAATGGCCCAGGTTGGCGGCCTCCTTGCCTTTTATTCACTGCCTGAAATGATAGGTGACAAACTTATCTATTTTGCAGGCATTGACAAGGTCAGATTCCGCCTCCCGGTGGTTCCAGGTGACCAACTCATTTATGAAATGGAGGTAATTAAGCATAAGGGAAAAATCTGGAAGATGGCGGGCACGGCAAAAGTAGAGGGTAAGGTCGCTGCAGAAGCAGAATTTATGGCAGCATTTGTATAATTTTTATTTAAAAATCAGGAAATCAGTGACTGAAAATGAACATACATCCCACAGCAATAGTTGATCCTGGAGCAGAGCTCGACAGTTCTGTCAATGTCGGCCCCTATGTAATTATTGAAAAAGGGGTCAAGATCGGCCAGGAAACTACTATCAAACCGCACACGGTTATAACCGGACCGACAACCATTGGCTCAGGGAATCTGATTGGCCCGTTTGCCACTATAGGAGCTCCGCCCCAGGACTTAAAATATAAGGGGGAGGATACCGAGCTGGTTATCGGTGACAATAACCAGATCAGGGAATATGTTTCCATCCACCGGGGCACGGTAACGGATAAAGAAATTACTCTTCTTGGCAATGGCAACTTACTTATGGGGTATGTCCACATTGCCCATGACTGTGTTATCGGCAATTCTGTAATCCTGGCTAATGCCGCTACCCTGGCAGGACACGTTCAGATCGAGGACCATGCCATTATCGGCGGTCTTGTTGCTGTGCATCAGTTTACCCGTATCGGGGCCTATTCCTATATCGGTGGTCTTTCCGGAATAAGCAGGGATGTGCCGCCTTTTATCATTGTAAGCGGCATCCGGAAACAAATGCGGGTTTCCGGCATCAACAAGATCGGTTTACGCCGCCACGGCTTTGATAAAGAAACTCTGAAAAAACTTGACAAAGCATATAAAATTATCTTCATGTCCCCGAATCTTCTGCTGAAAGATGCCCTCGAACAGGCAGCAGGTGAGATAAGCGACTGCGAACCGGTCAAGCAACTCATTGACTTCTTCCACAACAGCAAGCAGGGAGTGCTCAGAACAGTCGAAACCGCTGATTAGACTCCGCTCCGAATCATAAAATTTAAAACTAAACCCTGTGTCCCAATTACCCCTTTAACCATATTGCTCAGATTAATTTTTTCGCATCCAATGATACAAAACAAAACAGATAAAATTGGTATTATTGCCGGTGGAGGCCAATTCCCCCTGTTGTTTGCCAAAGCTGCTCACAGCCAGGGACTAAAAGTTTATGCTGCAGCACATCAGGGGGAAACTGATGAAACCCTTGAAGATCATGTTGAGCGACTCCAGTGGGTTAAACTTGGTCAGCTCGGTAAAATTATTGACTTTTTCAAACAGGAAGAGGTCAAGAAAGCCGTCTTTATCGGCTCTATTACCAAAATCAACATTTTCAGGGATGTCAGACCCGACCTTAAGGGACTCGGACTCTGGAACAAGATAAATATTAAACAGGACGATGCCATCCTGCGTGCAGTTGCTGATCGTTTAGAAAAAGATGGCATTGAGGTTGTGGCTTCAACCGGTTATGTACCTGAACTCCTGTTCCCCAAGGGCATTCTTACCAGGAAAAAACCGACAAAAGACCAAATGAGCGACATTGTTTTCGGTTGGGAAATAGCACGCTCTTTGGGAAATCTGGATATCGGGCAGTGTGTGGTGGTGCGCAATAAAACTGTTCTGGCAGTGGAGGCAATTGAGGGAACAGATGCTGCTATCCGTAGAGGAGGAAGCCTCGGCAAAGAAAAAGCTGTGGTGGTTAAACTGAGAAAACCCAACCAGGACCTTCGTTTTGACCTGCCGGCAATAGGCATGAAAACGATTGACACCATGAAGGAGATCCATGCGTCTGTCCTTGCGGTTGAAGCAGAATATGCCTTATTTTTTGACAGGGAATCTGTAATCCAGGCAGCCAACAATGCCGGCATTGTTATCGTTGGTATTGAAGAATGTGCTACAGGGGAACTTTCTTATTGAATTTTCTTCTCTCTGTAGATTATTTCTGCGGGCACCTGTTTCTAAAAAATATACTGCGTCCTACCTGAAACCCTTAAAAATATTTATATACTTTGTGCTTATACTATGAAAGCCATGATCCTGGCCGCAGGTTTGGGCACCAGACTCCTACCCTTTACTTTAAGGCGCCCCAAACCGCTTTTCCCAATTCTTAACAAGCCTCTTCTGCATCTGACAATCAGTCAAATCAGAAACTCAGGTTTTTCTGAAATTGTAGTAAACAGCCATCATTTACGGCAGCAGATCGGAGAAGCTCTTCAATATGAAACAAACTGTATCCTGCAGGAAGAAGAAAAAATCCTCGGGACCGGTGGGGGGTTGCGTATGGCCCTTCCGCATTTCAATCATGAGCCTGTGCTTATTGCAAATGGTGATATTTACCATACCGTCGATTATCAAGAGGTCTATCGCAATCATTGCGAATCAAAGGCTGATGTCACTCTCGTGCTGCATGATTATCCACGTTTCAACGATGTAGCAGTGGATGAAAGACTTATGATAACAGGATTCAACAGTTTTAATGAAGGACAAGGAACCCTTAAAAGAATACTTGCATTTACAGGAATTCATGTCATCAACCCTGAAGTACTTCGAATCATTCCTGCAGATACTCCCTATTGCATTATTGAATGCTATAAAAAATTATTAAAACAGGGAGGATCAATCCGGGCATACCTGGCCACGGATCATTTCTGGACTGACATGGGAACCCCTGAAGATTACCTGCAGATTCATGCTGATTTGCTGGGACAGAAAATCCCAATCTATGAGGAACTTGGCGAGGTGCTTGCTGAAGCTCCTTTTGTGGGAACACAAAATACATCTATTGCTAAAGATGTTAAACTTCTGGACTGGGCCTGCATTGGCAAAGGGGCAATTATCGGAGCTGGTGCAACCCTGCAAAGAGCCGTTGTCTGGGATGGTGCGATTGTCTCTGCCGGAAGCATTATTAAAGATGCAATTGTGATGGGGTCGTAAATAAGTTCAAAACAGAAATAGCGCCCCATGATAACAACATGCTATAAACGTTATATGTGTCGTAATCGTGTTTTTTACGATTCCGACAATTGTCACTCCTTGAAGTAATATAAATTAAGGGTTCAAGAGTTCAAGGGGTCAAGGGTCCAAGGGTTAAAAATTTATGAACTGGAAGCTGATGGCTGGTTGCTGACCGCTGGTCGCTTTCTCAGATTCAGGCACTTCACGCCTTTTTAAAATGACTAAGTCAAACGAAAATAATAACACACAACAAATCCTCAACTTTCTCCAAAAAGAAGGATTTGCTGAAAATACTGATAAAATCAGGCTCGCCCCACTTTCCGGTGACGGCTCAAACCGCATGTTTTTTAATATCAAAACAGAAACCACAACGTACTGTGGTGTTTTTCCGGCTAATGAAAATACTCAAAAAGGTTTAGCTGAGGCCCATGCAGCTTTCAACATCGGCAGCCATTTAAAAAAAAGAGGCATACCTGTCCCTGTAATCCATGCATTCGACCCGGTTACCGGCTTTATTTTATTTGAGGATCTTGGCGAAATACTTTTTCACGATCTTTTACAGGAAAAAAAGAAACATTCTGCTGAGCTGTTTGGGCAGGAGATTACAGAACTCTACAAGGAAATCATCGAGAACCTGCTCTTCATGCAAATTTCCGGCAGCGTTCACTTTGACAGGAAATGGTGCTGGGATACCCAGCGTTACAACAAAAAACTCATGCTGGAAAAAGAATCCGACTACTTTTTGCAAGCATTTTGCCAAGACCTGCTGGGTATTAAGCGTTTTCCCAATAAATTGAATGATGAGTTCAAGCTGCTGGCTGGCCGTGCGGCCCGCCAACCGGCTGTCTACTTCCTGCACAGGGACTTTCAATCAAGAAATCTCATGGTTTCTGATGGCAAAATCAGAATTATAGACTTTCAAGGCGCAAGGCTCGGTCCCCTCGGATACGATCTGGCATCACTGCTTATCGATCCTTACGCTCAACTTCCCGAGCAGCTGCAGCATGAACTGCTTGAACATTATTTAGAGCATCTCTGCAAATACGGCCTTGACGACCGTGCATTTGTTAAAGGTTATCCAAACCTTGCCCTGCAGCGAAATCTTCAGATATTAGGGGCTTATGCCTTTCTGGGCTTTCAAAAAAACAAAAAATTCTTCCGGCAATTTATTCTACCGGCGACATTTTCTTTAAACCGTCGACTTGCGCAGCCAGAGGCAAACGACTACCCTCATTTACGGCAATTAACTGAAAAGATTATAGGCTTGCTCGAGCAAAAAAAAGATTCCATTTCTACAACTGCTGAGTAAAGAATCCGGGCCCTGAGAGCCCGACTTCGGTTTGCCCCTTGAAGGGATTAGTTCGGAGTCTCGCAGGCTCGCTTACCTGCTGCCACTTACAATAATGAAGTTATAAGGCACAGAGGCACAAAGGCACAGAGTTTAAAACCGGATAATAAAATCATATGATTACATTGTGTGTACTCAAAAACCTTGACACTTCTATGTCTTACGGTCACTTTGTGCCTTTGTGCCTCTGTGCCTTTTATTAATTAATGGTTCCGGATGAGCCAGCTACTTCTGACCCGCCGCTGAGGACCGGATTTTTATAAACAAATAAGCTCTTTTCCCGACAATTCACTTGAACAACAAAGATATATACACTCCTGCTATGTCCAGTTCTATGCATACCACAATAGTAGCCCTGATAGGGCGTCCCAACGTCGGCAAATCAACCCTGTTCAACCGGATTACTAAATCCCGCAAAGCCATTGTTGACCCCACCCCCGGCGTTACACGTGACAGACAATATGAGCGGGTGGAATGGGAGCAGAAATCCTTTATTCTGATTGATACCGGTGGTATTGAAGCGGGGGGCAAGGCGGCAGATAATAGGGATGCCATGGCTGCTAACATCAGGGAACAGACATTGCAGGCTGTGGAAGAAGCCGATGTGCTTCTCTTCCTCATGGATGGAAGAGAAGGTGTTATGCCTACTGATTTTGATGTCACTGACCTCCTCCGCAGAACAGACAAACCGGTTTATTTTGTGGCCAATAAAATTGACGGCCCGGAACTGGAAACAAGCCTTTTGCCTCCTTTCTATGAATTGGGAGTTGAAGAGGTCTGGCCAGTATCCGCAGAGCATGGATACGGCGTGCGCTCTCTGCTGGATAACCTTGCCGCCTCTTTACCAGAGGAGGATGAAAGCTCTTTATATCCTGATGAAGCGGTCCGCATTGCCTTTTTCGGCAGGCCGAACGTAGGAAAATCTTCACTCATCAACCGACTGCTTGGAGAAGAGCGCATGGTTGTTTCAGATATCCCGGGAACTACCAGAGATTCCATTGATACCCTGCTTACTAAAAACAATAAAAACTATCTACTTATTGATACAGCAGGAATAAGAAGGAAAGGTAAAACAAAGGAAAAACTTGAAAAATTCAGCATCATAAAAGCTCTTGCTGCCCTGGAACGCTGCGATCTAACCTTGATACTTATTGATGCCGAAGAAGGCATTACAGAACAGGATACCAAGGTTATCGGCTATACCCAGGAGCGGGGAAGAGCGTGCATTCTGGTTATAAATAAGTGGGATCTTGTCAAAGGTGAGACTAAAGAGCAGAAAAAAATACTCGCTGAATTAGAGATGGCTACGCCGTTTGTCTCTTTTGCACCTGTTTTGACAGTATCAGCCCTGACCGGAAAAGGGGTGAACAAACTACTCCCTGCAATTGATTTGGTTTACGAACAATACTGCATGAAATTTTCTACCAATCCACTAAACCATATACTCCAGGACGCTGTTACTTCCCACCCACCCTCACTGCACAGGGGCAAACGCATCAAACTTCTTTATACAACTCAAATAGCTAGTCGGCCGCCAACCTTTGCTATTGTCTGCAACTATCCCAAGGCAATCCATTTTTCCTATCACAGATATCTGGTTAATAGCTTCAGGAAGAAGTTGGGACTTGATAAAACCCCTATCAGGATTTTCTTCCGGGAACGCAAACGAAAAAAGATTAAATTTTAACTGCCAACCGTCCAAACAAACTAATTGCTAACTGTTTCCTGACTCAACTTTCTTCATAAAATCCAGCCAGATCGGGGCTGCAACATGCCCTCCTGAAGCTCCCTTCCCCAGCGAAATATTCCTATCATGTCCAACCCAAACCCCTGTGACAAAATCTCTGGTATATCCTATAAACCATGCATCCATATAACTATCTGTGGTGCCTGTCTTGCCCCCGGCTGTTGCCTTTAATCCCTGGGCTTCTTTGCCCGTTCCCTGAGCTATTACACCCTGCAGCATCTGATCCATCTGTTTTGCAGTCCGTTCAGACATGACCTGCACCTTCCGCTCCAGATTTTCTTCCAGGATATTTCCATGCCGATCTATTATCCGCTCAATTAATATCGGTGGGGTGTATCTGCCATTATTGGCAAATGGGGTATATGCTCCGGTCATCTCCAAAAGAGACACCTCAGACGAACCCAAAGCCAAAGTAAGGTCTTGTTTTATCTTTGAACTAATACCGAGATCTCTGGCCATTTTGACTACCCTGTCTATGCCAACTTCCTGTAACAATTTTATGGCCACAATATTTCGTGAATGAATAAGACCCGTCTTTAATGAAGTCGGACCATAATAAATATTATTAAAATTCCTGGGCTGCCAGGTTTTTCCCCGACGTGTTCCTGCCAGGCTTAAAGGTTCATCAACAAAAATTGATTCAGGGGTAAAGCCTTTTTCCATGGCTGCAGCATAGACAATGGGTTTGAAAGCTGATCCAGGCTGTCTTCG
>JAUXHH010000115.1 GCA_030621655.1 Desulfobacterales bacterium | reverse complement strand
GTTTTAATTAAAGCAATAGTGCATGATTTTTCTCAAATTCCATTTTCATTTTATAAGCCACAAAGCAATTTCTTGCATATTACCCTATTCGGTAATATTATTACTTTATGAAATATCGGGTAAAGATTAAAAAGAAGGTCAATCGCGGGCTAAAAAAATTGCCCAAGAAAATACAGAAACTACTCTTTCTGTTGATTGAAGATTTAAAAGCAGGATGGCCCGATACAAAAAAGCTGGCAGAAGTTTTCCCCGTTAGAGGAAAATAAATATCATTGTCATTTGACGTATCGCTATGTTGCTTGCTGGACATGGCGGCAAGAAGAAATAGAAATAGAGGTGTATTATGTTGGCTCTCGTGAAAAAGCCCCGTATTGAACTTTCTATTCAGGGAGATCAAGTTGATGAACTTATTGACTGGATCAGAAAGAAATTTGAAGTAAGTATCCTTTCTTCTGGATCTGATGACAGCATCCCTGTCGAGGAGACCGACTTCTGGAAAGAAATGCAGTCGAACAGAGTTGGCAATCTTCTCGCAGGTGCTCGACTTAAGTCTGGGATGACACAAAAAGAACTTGCCGAAAAACTGAGCGTCAAGCAGAATATGATCAGTGATTATGAAAGGGGCAGGCGGAGGCTTTCCTTGCCAATGGCTAAACGTATCGGCAAGATTCTAAATGTCAAAGTTGACAGACTCTCTTAGTCTTTGACACGATCGTATCTTGCTCTATGGCACAGGTGTTACCCCAGTCGTTCGACTAATTTTTCCAATACAGTTGAAAAATTTCCTTCCAGAGTAATTGTAGCCAAGTGATTCAGGGCTGGCTCTTTATTGATTTCGATGATTTTTCCCCCATTGCTATGAATGTGGTGGGGAATACGGGCGGCCGGTTCCACCTGGCATGAGGTGCCTGCAACCAGAAGAAGATCAGCGGTGGCAAGCATTTGCTGGGTTTTGGCAAGGACCATATCCGGGATGCGTTCATCGAAAAAAATAACATCCGGTTTGAGGATAGCATTGCAGGCATCACAATGCGGGGGCAGTGAACATTCTTTCACATGAGCAAGGGAATAACTCTCTCCACATGCAAGGCAGGAGAATGTATCCAGTGAACCATGAAATTCAACGACATTCCTGCTGCCGCCCTTTTGGTGCAGGCCGTCAATATTCTGGGTAATGATCCCGGTTAACAGCCCTTTTTCTTCAAGGACTGCCATTCCCTTATGGCCTGTGTTCGGCTCAGCATTTACAACCTTCAAAAGGCTTGCAAGCATTCGCCATACCTTTTCCGGATCTGCTAAAAATGCACCCATAGTTCCATATTCAAACGGGTCGTAACGGGACCAGAGGCCGTTTTTTCCCCTGAAGTCGGGGATGCCGCTCTCAGTGCTGACCCCTGCACCAGTCAAAGCCACTGCGTTATGCGACTGCTTCAGGAGGGCAATGGTTTTATCAAAAATGTCTTCAGGCATGAGAATGGGTTTATTTTTATTTCTTCCTTCTTGTAGCCCTGATACCGCATATTTTGTTGATGAACTGCTTGATAACCGAAAAATACATTTCGCCCGCGCTGGCGATAATAGTGTTGTGCGAAGCTCCCGGGACAACCTGAAGTTCTTTAAACCGGGCTGGAGATTCGGCATGGAGAATGGCGGCAGAGTTGACCGGTATGATTTCGTCATATTGACCGTGGATGATAAGGGTCGGCTTCGTGAAAGTGGAAATTTTTCGTACATTGCGAAACCCGTCATTCTCTGTAATCCCCAGTTCCGCAACATCTACCCCTAGTTTCGTAAGCAGAGGCAGAGAGGTGGCAAAGCCGCTTTCAATTATCAGCCCTGCAATATCATCAGAATGGGAGAAGGCAAGTTCAATTGCAGCAGCTGCGCCAAGAGAGCGTCCCATAATAAGAAGAGGGCCGGTGTGCTCAGCTTTAGCCAGCCATTTTTTTGCCGTATCAAGAACGATATGCGCGTCTCCCAGCATCGAGGTTACTGTGGGACTGCCCGTACTCCTGCCGTAGCCGCGATAATCCACAGCCAGGAAATTCATTCCGTATTTATTGTAAAAAGGTCCGATTTCATCATAATCGCTAACAATTTCACCGTTGCCGTGAAAGAATAGAATGTTCGGGTTCTCATTGGAAGCAAGATGAAATCTTGCATGAACCTGAATTCCTTCATCTACAGCTATGTCAACGTCCACTGCATTATGCGGTGGTGGGGCAGGGAGCGTATCCTGGCGCGGGTGGAATATTGCCTGCAGCACTCCTGGCTGGTCGAGTTTACTGTAATCATAAGATGTATTAGTCATGCCATTCTCCTGTTATGAGTCAAAGCGTAAAATATTATAGGGGGATATATTAATTATTCTTGCAAATATTTTTAAATATGGCTGAGTTGTTTATACAATAACTTTAAATAGAATTTCATAAATATTTATAGTCTATGAAAAAAGTCTGGCAAAAGTTTTTCACAAGGTTCTCCATAGGAGATATAAGTTTTTTCGTACTCCGGCTGGCAACAATTTTTGGCGGCATAATCTGGCTCAGCCTGGCGCCCCTGTCACCAGATGAATCAACCAAGCTCATAAAGGCCCTTCTCTCCTTTTCTGCTTACAGTATACTCCTCTATCTCTTTATCCTGACAAGTTCGGCCCGGCTTGCCACCATTTACGTAATTTCACTTGTCCTGGACTTGTTGTTTGTGTTTGCGCTTGTCAACCTTCACTCTGACTTCACCAACAGCTTTTTTCTCGGCTACTATATGCTTACTGCTCTACACTCTTTTTATTTTGGTGTTACTTTCGGTCTTTTTGTTGCTGTAATTTCCTGTTTTCTCTATTTTCTGAACATTCAACCCCTATTAGGGCATATACATTGGACTGATCTGGGATTGCGCATGGTGTTCCTTTTTCCCATAGCTATTCCTTTAGGGCTGCTTTCGCAAAATCTGCACAAGAAGACAAGTGAAATCGAACGGCTTAACCAGGAGCTTAAAAACTCCCTTGATAATCTCACCCGCATGCAGGAAAAGCTTGTCGAACATGAGAAACTCTCAGCCCTTGGCAGGTTCACTGCAGATGTGGCCCATGAGATCAGAAATCCTTTAACAGCCATAGGCGGTATTGCCCGTCGTCTCGAGAAACGCTTGCCAGGCGGAACAAAGGAAAAGAGGTACAGTGACCTGATAGTAGCTGAAACAGGAAGGCTTGAGAGTGTACTCAGGGATGTCCTGACCTATTCCGAGAAAGAGGAAAACCATTTTGAAAGACACAACTTGAATAAACCGGTAGCCGAGGCCGCCCCTTTTTTCTGCGATACCTGTCATGAGCAAAAGATAAAACTTGTTGAGAATTACGCAGAGAATCTGCCGCAAATTTATATGCATCCGGATCATGTCAAGCAGGCAGTCGGCAATATCATAACTAACGGCATGGAGGCCATGGAGCAAGGGGGAACTCTCACCATTGCCACAGGGATTGAAGAGGAACACGGTATTGATTGGTTGACTGTTACGATAAGCGATACCGGTGAAGGGATACCTCAAGACTCGCTGGCCTATATCTTTGAACCCTTTCATTCAACCAAGAAAACAGGAGTTGGAACCGGACTCGGCTTGCCAATTTCGCATAAGATCATGGAAGAACACCGTGGTTTTATCAGGGTTGAAAGCGAACCGGACAAAGGCAGCAGGTTTAAACTCTTCTTCCCTTATCAAAGCGCGGAAGAGGATCAGAAAATGCCATGTTGGGAATTTCTCAGCTGTGGCATAGAAAAGGATTTCACCAGGAACTGCCCGGCCTACCCTTATTTTGGCAGGATATGCTACGGGGTTGCTGGAACGCTTTGTGAACACGGTATCTCAGGTATTTATGCAGGAAAAATTGAAGAATGTTCCAAGTGCCCCTTTTATCAGGAACTCAAGGGAACATGAGCTGTCAGTAAAAAGCTTTCAGCAGTCAGTAGTCAGCACTCAGCTTTATATTCTAATTTCTCCATTAAAGAAAGTGCCTGTGAATCAAACTCAGCTTGAAAAACTGGATCCCTGCCTGCGCGGGGAAGACAATAAAAGCAAATGCACAGTCATTCCCGCGCAGGCGGGAATCCAGGATATTTAAGGCAAACTCATCATTTGGGTTGAGTTTGGTACAGAACACTTTAAAGAATATATCTGAGCGCTGTATTTAAATAAAGCAGCCACCGGCATTGGTTTCAAGAAGAAAGATATCCTTCACCTCTGGCCGGTGGCTTTAACTGTTCATGAATTAAGGCAGGTCTTTAGTCGGCCTTGAAAAAGGCATTGGCATTGGCGCCGCACACCGGGCATTTTTCCGGGGCTTCTTTTTCATGGGTATGGCCGCATACTGAGCAGATGTAATAATCACATTCTTCCATGTTATCCATGTTGTCCAGGGCTTTCTGGTACAGGTCCGCGTGTTCCTTTTCAACCTCATTGGCATAGGAAAAGGATCTTGCCGCTGACTTGTGTCCTTCTTCTTCTGCAGCCTTAATCATATTTGGATACATGTTCTCGAACTCATGGGTTTCACCGGCCATGGCTTCAGCAAGGTTTTCCTTGGTGGACCGTATACCCCCCATTGCTCTCAGATGGGCATGGGCATGGATAGTCTCAGCCGCTGCCGCTGCCCTGAAAAGTTTTGCAGCCTGTGGAAAACCATCCCTTTCTGCCTGCTTGGCAAAAGCGAGATATTTTCTGTTGGCCTGTGATTCACCTGCAAACGCCTCAGCCAGATTCTGTTCTGTTGTACTCATAGTTTTCTCCTTTTTTATGATTAATCATACGAAATTTAGTTTTAGAAAAACAAACATGATAATCGTTCTCAAAAAGTCTGGCAAGCCTAATGTTTAATTATTTTTTTCACTAGAAACAAGCTCAATAAGTGTTACCTCCGGGGGTGAAAGGAAACGGATCGGCGGACCCCATGTGCCGCTCCCCCTGCTGACATAAAGAAAACAATGGTCTAAAGGGTTCAGGATACCCCAGTGGATTGGAAAATAGAGCAGAGTGATAATATTGAAGGGAAATATCTGCCCCTTGTGAGTGTGGCCGGAAAGCTGCAGATCAAAAAGCCCCAGACTTTTCCGGTCCACTTCAGGGCGGTGTTTAAGCAGCAGGGTGAATTTTTCCCGATTCAGCACTTTCAGCATGGCCTCCTCAGATATTCCAGGTGATTTGTCAAAATATCTCTGTGTCCGGTCATCAACTCCAGCAATATTAAAATAATCTGTTATACTCACACCTTCGTTTCTTAAGATCGTAAATCCGGCCTTTTGGGTGAAAGCCAGTGAATTCTGTAGTCCGGCATAAAATTCATGGTTCCCTGTAACAGCATATTTCCCATAGCGCGGTTTAATATCCTGCAGCATCTCAGCCAACCCTTCCAGTTTGTTTATCTGTCCATCCACAAGATCTCCTGTCGAGACCAGGATGTCTGGATTCGCCTTTTCTACGGCCTCCAAAATTTTTCTCAAGCGTCTGTGCCGGACGATTAATCCCAGGTGCACGTCGGATATCTGAACTAAACGCAGACCGCTCAAAGAGGCCGGTATTTTTTTACTGGCAAGGGTAATCTTTTCAAGCTTTATGTCCCAGGCCTCAAAAGCACCCACAACCGAAATGACCAGGGAAAAAATGAGAGGGATGTAAAAGGCCGGTTTCGGATTAATTTGCAGATTATTCTGTCTTTTGGGATATGAGAGCAAGTAGATTCCGGGTTCGTTTGCGCCAGCCGCCGATGCTGCCAG
>JAUXHH010000061.1 GCA_030621655.1 Desulfobacterales bacterium | reverse complement strand
CTCTCCCAGGCTGTTATATGCCATGGCAGTCGGTAAAAGTTTGGTGCTTGCCTGCAGGTCAGCATGGGCCCCCTGCGTCTTCTTTAATTTCTTTTTTGTCAGTCCGCGCTGCAGATAATAGTAAAAATAGTTTTTATTCAGATCAATTGCTCTGTTGTAATCTAATAAAGCGTTATTATATCGTTTTCCCTTTAAATGGATATCTCCCCGTAAGGCATAAAAGTGACCTTCCCTGGGTTCTACACGAATAGCCTCCTGGGCAAAAGTGAAAGCCTTTTTATTGTCACCTTTCTGCAATGCTTCCCTGCCCTTTACATAACTTTCATAACCTTTTCTGTCTTTTATGAGGGATGCAATTTTCTTTTCATAGATATCCCTGCCAACAAGCCCACCTTTCTCGAGCTTGGATGCAGTTACCTTATTAGCCCTGACCCGTTCGATGGAGGGTGGATGACTGGAAAAAAGTCCGGCCAACCAGTTATGTGACTGTTTTTTACTTAGTTGAACAAAGGTTTCCTGCAGACCGACGGCAGCCATGGGATCATATCCAGCGCGTGACATATACAGCATGCCATAGTAGTCAGCTTCCAATTCATCGTCCCGGCCATATTTGGTGTGGATAAGCCCTGCAGCGACCTGTGCTCCACCTACAACCAGGTTTGAATACTCGCTACCCTGGACTGCTACGCTGGTTGCAAGCAAGGCACCTTGCAGCATCATACCCTTTTCCATTTGCTGGGCACTGTGCCGGGCAGCAGCATGGACAATCTCATGCGCTAAGACAGCAGCAAGTTCGGCTTCGTTGTTTAATTCCAGCAAGAGTCCCCTGTTGACAGCAATCTTTCCACCTGGCAAGGCCCAGGCATTCGGGGTGGAATTGTTCAGGACCGTAAATTCATAGGGTAACTTCCGGTCGCTGACTTCGGCGAGTTTTTGGCCAACAGTATTGACATAGACAGATAATTCAGGATTGACGGTGTAATCCCCGCCCTGCATCTGTCTGCTGGGGCCGTAATTTTTCCGGCCGATACTGATTTCCTGGCTTTCTGATATGATGGCGAGTTCATTTTCGCCGGTAACGGGATTTACTGCACAACCATAGAATAGGAGGATTGGGAACAGGAGGAAGGCAAGTTTACGCATCTGAAAACCTCATGAAAAAAAATCAACATTCATGCTGCCGCGAAGATATATTTCAATATGCACCAAAGGGACTTTTAAAATCAAGGAGATTCGGGATAATCAACTCACATTTCATATGGTGACATTTGCAGATTTATGATAATTTTAATGGAACAGGTCGGCTTCTCTGAAGTTGAGTCTCCGGGGAAGACGGGCTTCAGGACCTCACAGTTTACGGTTGGTGCCCTCTTTAAAGCGATTAAAATTTCATGAACTCTGACCGGAAAAGTTCAGATTCGAAAACAAAAGCGCTTCTTTTTGTCGTTTTTATCATTGTCGTCATTTTGCTTTTCCGCTTCACTCCACTTAAGGAATACCTCCATCCCCAAGCGCTCAAGGATCTTTTTGCCGATAGTGGCCCCCTTGCTCCTTTGCTATTCATTTTTATCTATGCCATTGGTGTCTGCCTGTTTCTGCCTGCAACACTCTTTACCGGTTTAGGAGCAATACTTTTTGGAGTCTTTTTCGGCTTTCTTTATAATATCACCGGCGCAATGCTGGGAGCCTCAGCCGCTTTTTTTATTGGTCGATATCTCGGAAGGGACTTTGCTGCATCCTTGATTGGTGACCGCCTTTCTCAATACGACAGGAAGATCGCTGATAACGGTTTTGCCGTAACACTCTATCTGCGCCTGGTCTTCTTTCCATACACCCCATTGAATTTCGGCCTGGCCCTGACACGAATATCATTCGCTCAGTATTTCTGGGGCACATTTTTCGGCATTTTTGCCGGTGGTTTTGTTATGGCTTTCTTTTTTGCCACCATAGCTGAAGTCTGGAGTACCGGGCAGTGGGAAAAGCTGTGGGACTGGAAGAGTCTTTTTTCTCTGATCTTATTTGTCGCCTCTTTTTTTATCCCCAGAGTTGTCAAACACTTTAAACCTGAAATTTAGAATAACTCCTAACAATTTTTGGCACTTGCTTAATCCTGCCTTAATTTGTTATATTTAAAAAACTTTAAAAGATAAAAAAATAGCAGTAAAAAGTTATGGTTAAGATGAACCCACTAGAGTTTATTTAAAAAAATGGAAACATGGTATGAAATAGAATATTCTTATACTAGACCTGGTTCTACTAAAATCAAATACAAGGGTCTAAAAGAATTTAACACCAGAGAAGAAGCAGAAAAATTTGCAGCTGTGGTTTATTGGTTGTCCCAAACAGATAGAGTAAAATATAATTCCAGGCAACTTGAAGTATCAAAAGAATATCTTGGGAAAGGACAGTTTGTAGCTTTAAAAAAGTTTTACATATATACTAAAAAAGAAATTAAATTAAAAACAGATAAGTAATAGCCGGAGCAGGAATTAGAATTCCCCTCTCCGGTTTAAATATACGTTTGGTAACCAGTTAAGATGTCCCAGGGTATCTAATCTAAGTATTAACGATAGATATACTTCACACTGTAAAGTCTGCCATTGAGAAAATATTCCCCCCAGAAGGGTTCACCCCCTTTGACATGTACCTGGTACTTAAGAATCGTCTTTTTAATTTATTGAATTGTGAAGCTGTTTGTTCCAAATCAACCTTTCTGCTATTGAAAATTATAGATAATCTTCCCAAAAGGACAATTTTTAGTACCATGCTGCCCGGGCAGTGAAAAAAGAAGGTGCAACGATAAGGCAAGACTACGGAGTTAAGTAAGGCTTATGGAAATTCCGCTGCTCACTGACATAGTCATTATTTTCGGACTCGCTGTTGCTGTCTTGTTGTTATTTCACTTTATCCGCCTTCCGGCGGTTGTCGGGCTTCTTATAACCGGCATATTGACAGGACCGTATGGTTTCGGCCTGGTTGGGGCTATTCATGAAGTAGAGGTGCTTGCAGAAATAGGAGTGATTTTATTACTTTTTACCATCGGCATCGAGTTTTCCTTAAAGAAACTAATTGAAATCAGAAAACAGGTCGTTGTCGGCGGGACTCTCCAGGTCGGCCTGACCATTCTTGCCGTATTTGTCATTGCTCGCCAGATTGGGCTGTCTTCCCCGGAGGCAATTTTTTATGGTTTCTTGATATCGCTCTCGAGTACTGCGATTGTTCTCCGGCTGATTCAGGAAAGAGCCGAGGTAGACACACCCCATGGCCGGACCGGGTTGGGAATCCTGCTGTTTCAGGATGTCATCATAGTGCCGATGATTCTCATCACTCCCATGCTGGCCGGGAGTCGAGCGGGCGGAATTAACAGTGACATTTTCGTCATTGCGGCCAAAGGACTCGCTATCGTCAGCCTGGTTCTCATTGCAGCTAAATGGTTGATACCCTGGCTTTTACACCAAGTTGCCCGAACGCGCAGCAAAGAGCTCTTTCTGTTGAGTGTTGTTGCCATTTGTCTCACCATCGCCTGGCTTACCTCAAATGCCGGACTGTCCCTTGCGCTGGGAGCTTTTATCGCGGGGTTGATCATTTCTGAGTCCGAGTACAGCCATCAGGCTCTTGGCAATATCCTGCCCTTCCGCGATGTATTTACCAGCTTCTTTTTTGTCTCCATCGGCATGCTCTTGGATACAGGCTTTCTGATCAACAATATTGTTATTATCCTGATCGCTTCAGTCGGAGTTCTTATCCTTAAAGCACTCATCGCCAGTAGTGCGGCAGTACTATTGGGTTTTCCCCTGCGCAGTGGAATTCTGGCAGGACTATCAATTTGTCAGGTCGGAGAGTTTTCTTTCATCCTCTCCAGAACCGGATTAAAACATGGTCTTCTAGCCGATCATTACCAGCTATTTCTGGCTGTGGCAGTCCTGACCATGGCGGCAACACCTTTTATAATTTCCCTGGCGCCGCGTTTTGCTGATCTCATTCTACAAATCCCGCTCCCGGTTAAGCTGAGAACCGGACTCTGGCCTGGGCCGGAGACAAAAAGCCATAAAAAGATGAAACAGCACCTGGTCATTATCGGTTTTGGCTTAAACGGCCGAAACGTTGCTCGTGCCGCCAAAATGACAGGCATTCCCTATATGGTAATCGAGATGTCGCCCGATACCGTGAAGAAGGAAAGGAAGAGAGGCGAGCCAATTTTCTATGGTGATGCCATTCACGAAGAGGTGTTGCGCCATGTCGGCATTGAAAATGCAACCGTGGTGGTCATCGCTATCAACGACCCGGCCGCCACACGCGGAATCACTGAAAACGTCCGAAGATTGACCCCAAAAGCGCATGTGATCGTTCGAACCAGATATCTTACGGAAATGCAGGCACTCTATGAATTGGGAGCCAATGAAGTTATTCCTGAAGAGTTTGAAACATCGGTGGAAATATTTTCCCGTGTCCTGGCAAAGTATCTTATCCCAAGGGACGAAATAGACAAACTTGTCATCCAGCTCCGGTCTGACGGGTATGAGATGTTCCGAAATCTCTACCAAAAATCTACCTTGCTCTCAAGTTTAGACCTTCACCTCCCTGACGTTGAAGTCAGTTCCATGCGTGTAGAGGAGGGTTCACCGATGGTGGGCAAATCGCTGGTCGATCTTGAATTGCGGAAAAAACATGGCGTGACAGTGCTCGCAGTGCGCCGCGATTCACAAACATTCCATAACCCTGAAGTGGATGCACCTTTTTTTGTTGACGATATTCTTTATGTCATGGGTACACCGGAAAAGCTAGCCGAAAGCGTAAGGTTGTTCAGTCGTCGTACAACAGCGGCACTACTGTGAAGGAGGTTGATAATGATACCTTTTTATGCAGTGATTAGTATGATATTGCTTCTTAAAAGGACACGCCCGACATGTAAAAGAGATCAAGTAGTAAAATCGAGCCAAAAAACTGAAGCCGTACCCTGTAAATTTTGTACGGCAAGTATTCCTCCACCACGAGAAAAATAGATATTTAGTAGCTTGTAGAGGATTCAGTTTGGTTTGATTTAAGATAACCACCTTTTTTTCAAGAGGGAAGGATATACTCCTCAATATCAAAGTCGTCAATCTGCGAAGGATCAAGGTACTGTTCAGCGTACTCCCGATAAACTCCGCTCCTGAGAAACAACATAAAAAGATCCGGGTCTATATGGTGATCCTTTTTCATGAAATTCATTATCCGGATTGTATCGCTTAATTTCTTTGCCTTTTTGTATGGCCGGTCAGAGGCAGTCAGAGCCTCAAAAATATCGGCAATTGCCATCATCCTGGCAGTTACGGACATCTGCTCCGCGAACAACTGTTTTGGGTACCCCTTACCATCCATGGTTTCATGATGGCCCCCGGCAAGTTCGGGAACTTCCCTGAGATGTTTGGGATAAGGCAATTTTTCCAACATGATAATCGTCTGCACGATATGATCGTTTATCTTGTAACGCTCTTCTGCGGTCAGGGTTCCCCGTGCAATCCTAAGGTTGTAAAGCTCACCAAGGTTATATCGGTATTCAGGCACATCCAGCTTGAAACCCCAGGAATTGTCTTCAAGCATACGTTCATTTTCGTTTCGCTCGATGAGATGATCCTGCCTATCTGCCAGCACAAATTCTTCCACCGGCAACTCCTGCTTTGGTGACCTTGCCCGGCGATTTTCTTCCTCCCAGGAAATACCAATGCGATCATCAAGTGTCCTCAGCCATTTCCGCTGTGCTATCTGTTCCAGGCGCTCAATTCTCTCAGGGGCCATGAACTCGCCACCGAGGTTAGTCTCTGCGATAAAGACAAAATCGTCGTCGAGTCCACTCCACTCTTTCTCCATGTCTGCTTTAAGTAAAGCCTTGTCGCCACCATTCGCCACCTGCTCCCAATAACGGATCTCCGCATCTCTTTTCAAAACCTCAAACCTGGTCCGTATCTCATGAATACGGTCATAGATCGTCTCCAGCTTAGTCGACTTGTCAACTACGTACTCTGGAGTTGTCACTTTGCCGCAGTCATGCAGCCAGCCGGCAAGATGGATAGCCTCCCAACCCTCATCATCAAGCTGGTAATCCTTAAACAGAGTATCATCTTCGCATGCGGCCCTGGCGATCATCTTGGTTATCACCGGTACCCGTTGACAGTGCCCGCCGGTGTAAGGCGATTTGGCATCAATGGCTCCGGCAAGCAGATGCATAAAGGAATCCATCAAACGTTTTTGCATTTCCAGCAGCTTTCTGCTTTCAAGCGAAACTGCGGCAAAACCGGAAAAGGTGCGGACAAAATCCATGCGGGAACCTGTCGGCCCGTTTCCTTTGCGATCTTTTGTCTCCTTGTTTAGGAGACAGAGCAGTCCGATGATCTCTTGCTGCCTGTTACGCAGAGGAATTACCATAACAAGAAGGTTATCAGTATCAAACCTTTCCAGAAGCATTGCCAACTCGCTATCCTGTTTACTGTTCAGGTGCACCTGGCCGCCTTCCTTGATGTGAGCAGCCCTGACCAGTGTATTGTCCGAGTCAATATCAAAAGATGGCAAACCTTCCACACCGATACTTCCGCTGGACTGTGCAAACAGTGCTGCCGGAACGAGTGCATGGGCCTGATCATCCACAATCCAGGTCAAAACACCCTCAACCTCGCTGACATTCAAGGTCTCCTGGGTAATCAGTTCAATCATTGCATCGAAGTTCTGTTCACCGGCGAGGGAATTGATAAGCGTAAGGAACCTGCTGATAGTCTTTTTCATAAGCCCCATAGACAGGACTAGTTCGTCAACCTCTTTTATTCTTGAACGGATTGAAATAGGTTTTGTGAAATCAAACCGGCCTATCAATAATGCTTCTTTGGCCAGATTACGGAGCGCCCTGGAGATGAACGCTGACATTGACAATGCAATTGGTATCGAGAGAAGTATAATCACAGCTGTGATAAACAAGGAACGCTTGACCATGGTAATAACATTGGCTAGGAGTTCCCTGCTCGGTGAAACCATCGCCAGGGTTAGGTCCCGTCCTTCCATCCCGCTGACATTCAGAGTACGAACATCTCCCAGCCATTCGTCACCGTTATAATAAAATTGAAGTGGGCCTGGTTTGAGCAGGTTGTTTTTGTCGATAAAGTTAAAAACACCACTTTCAAGCTGTGATAAATGAGCAACTTCAAAATTGTCGCCATCAAGGCCGACAATCAGTTTGTCAGGATCGTTGTACGCCAGGGCTTTCCCATCAGCTCGAATAAGTGCTATTTCGGAACGGGGGGTAAGTAAATGTTTATTTAAAGTGTCGGAAAGCTGATGCAGGGTAACATCAGCCGCAATTACCGATTCTGAGCCAGGCGGACTATATCCTATAGTTGTTCCTATTTGTTTCAGGAAGTAGAAAAAATAGGGTTCACCTGCTGCAACCTGGGAAGTGATTATTGCGTTTTTGTACCAAGGCCTCGTACGAGGATCATATTCGGTTGTTTCAGGTTGCTGATGACCAATTTTCCGTAACGATTCATCATAAAACGACCTGTACAGCATCTTCTGGTTGCTGACGGGATCGGTAGTGATATTGTCCACAACGTATGTGGAATTTTCTAGGGCATGAAACAGTTTTCGCGTTTTCTCTGAAGAGATAGAACGTATAATGAAATAATCACCGTTTCCGTAACCGACCTGGATCGCTGAAACCGCAGGCTGATATTTTAGTACCGCACTCAAGAGTTCTAGGGCACCCAGACGTTCATCATGCGTCGATGCTTCCAGAAGCGGATCAAGAGAAAGTAAACGAACTGACTGAAAAACAGGTCTGTAAGTGTGGGAAAAGTCCTGGCTTACTTCCCGCAAAACTTGGGCATAGACCACGTTTGTTGCCTTGAGGACAACTTTTTTGGTTAATTGATAATTATGCCAGGTGAGAATACCCCCGACTCCCACTATCAAGAGAATGAACAACGAGTTGATGGTCAGGTAAAAAGTTGGGCGGTATTCTTTTTGTTGCATTTAATCACCTGTTTTTGAAGAGTAAGGCTAAGAAAATATTTGTGTCTATAAGTAAACCTTAATTCTCATTTTCAATTAATTGTATAATCTTATTGAAAGATAACAAAAAAAAATTCGCTCATCTGAATTCTTAAATGAAGACAACATGCCAAATTCTCCAACAATAACAGGTTTGCATGATTGAGTTTAAATCTAATTTATTGATTGTAAAAATAAATAAAACAACCTTCCTTAGCAGAGTTAATATGTCTGTTGATATGTCTAACAGTATCGAACAGGAAAGACTGATCCATTACCGCCTGTCATAGTTTTGCCGTATGACATTGCAGGAAATAAAAGTATGAATTGATGGCAGTTGATGAGTATCAATGGCTGCTGATATGTCTGACATTGTCAAGTAGAAAAGACCTATCCATTGAAAGTGGTGAATGGTTCTTAAAATATCAAGATGTCCACTGAAAATGCAGACTTGACACGATTAATTAGCGTCTTCCTCACACCTCGATCTTCACTAATCCCTTTAAATTTCACTTAAGACACATTATCCACTGTAATATCATACAGCAGGATATTTCGCCCTACCAGTTCACTATCTCGGAAGAGTGGCAAGGAAACCCGCCGAATTCGCCTGCCGTCAAGCAGGTCAAATTCATGAGTATATTTTTTCTCCTGCTTAAGAACCTGAAGACTTAACTGCATGAAATAGTCCTGATC
>JAUXHH010000190.1 GCA_030621655.1 Desulfobacterales bacterium | reverse complement strand
CTTTTATCCGGCCTTTCTTTTAACCGGGAGACTTTGGAGCACGCTACAGAGACGGGTTTCATGACTGCAACAGATTTGGCAGAGTACCTTGTTCGGAAGAATATTCCCTTCCGGCAGGCTCATTCCATAGTCGGCAAGGCAGTGGCATTCTGCATTGAAAATACCAAGGAGTTGACTGATCTGACCCTTGAAGAATTACAGGTCTTCAGTGATGTAATTGCAGAAGATGTTTTCGGGGTTTTAGGGGCGGAAGGTTCTGCCAACAGCCGCAATACCTCAGGCGGGACTGGAATTACCCAGGTAAAAAAGGCGCTGGAGAGCGCTGAAGCTGAATTGGGAATACGGTAATAATGTTTTTTTGCTGCCGCAGCCTTACGGCCATTACTATGCTTCTGGCATTAACACTCATGCCGGGATGCGGCAGGAAAACAGCTTTAGTACCACCTCAAAAGCTGGTGCCGGTAGCAATAAGTGATCTGCGTTATTTTCTTGATGAAAGCGGTGTCAGCCTGAAATGGACCTATCCTGTAAAAATGGAAAATGGTGATGAGTTGCTTGCCATTGAAAGTTTTGAAGTGCTGCGGGCTGAAATTCCAGAAGAGGAGTACTGTGAGGGGTGTCCGGTCCGGTTTGAAAAGCAGGTGTTAATTGATGGAGGACTCTTGCCCGCATCAGGCGAAAGCAGAACGGCTGTATATAAAGAAGCAGATCTGCGGGACGGTTATCGCTACCAGTATAAGGTTCGTTCCCGTGCTGGTAGGTGGTATCCAAGTAACGACTCGAATATAATCTCGTTTACCTGGAGATCGCCGTCAAATGAGAGTTTACGGACTATGGAATCAGCTGTCGGCCATCGGTAAAGGGCGGGAAAGATCTAAAAAGGTATAGAAAAAAACAACGGAAAGAAAAAATGCATCACTTCATTTATAAAGACAATGAACTGTATTGTGAGTCTGTTGCAATAGCTGATATTGCCAAAGCTGTTGGCACCCCTTTTTATCTTTACAGCAGTGCAACACTGGCGCATCACTTTAACACCTTTGATAAGAGTTTTGGTGAATTACCCCACTTGACATGTTTTGCCGTCAAGTCCTGCTCCAATCTTGCTGTTCTCAGACTTTTTTCAACCCTTGGGGGCGGTGCAGATATCGTATCAGGAGGTGAGCTCTACCGCTCCTTGAAAGCAGGCATAGACCCGCGCAGGATTATATATTCAGGGGTCGGCAAGACAGAGGAGGAATTGCGCTATGGTCTTGTTTCCGGCATCCTGATGTTTAATGTGGAATCAGAGCAGGAGTTGGAAAAGCTGCAGCAGGTAGCCCAGGAACAGGAGATTGTGGCTCCTGTCTCTTTCAGGGTAAATCCTGATGTGGACCCTAAAACCCATGCTTATATTTCCACCGGCCTGGCGAAAAATAAATTTGGGATTCCCATCGAGCAGGCAGAGAAAGTATACCTGCGCGCCAGGGAAATGTCTCATATCAAAATTCTGGGAGTGAGTTGCCATATAGGCTCACAGCTTACGGAAATCTCACCATTTACAGAAGCGCTTCATAAGGTTAAGCAGTTTGTCGGCCGTCTGGAAGCACTTGGAATCACGATAGAGTATCTGGATTTGGGCGGAGGACTTGGCGTGCGGTATCAGGATGAAAAACCGCCCCATCCGCAAGAATATGCCCGGGCTCTGAAGGAAGGGATGGAGGGGCTGAAGTGCACCTTGATACTGGAACCTGGAAGGGTTATAGTTTCGAACGCTGGAATTCTTATAAGCCAGGTCCTCTACACCAAGCGGACCCAGGCAAAGAAATTCATCATTGTTGATGCCGCCATGAACGATATGGCACGTCCGAGCCTGTATGACGCGCATCATGATATTCTGCCGGTGACTCGTAAATCCGGACAGGCAACTGATGAAACCTTGGAGGTAGCGGACGTTGTAGGGCCGATCTGTGAAACCAGTGATTTTTTGGCCAAGGATCGCCAATTACCTGTTTTGGTACAGGGGGATCTTGTGGCTGTCATGACGAGTGGCGCCTACGGCTTTACCATGTCTTCAAATTACAATTCACGTCCACGG
Source organism: Desulfobacterales bacterium (assembly GCA_030621655.1). Classification (GTDB taxonomy): domain Bacteria; phylum Desulfobacterota; class Desulfobulbia; order Desulfobulbales; family BM004; genus BM004. The sequence continues at coordinate 1,871 of JAUXHH010000190.1, read as the reverse complement.
GCGGCGGAAGTTCTGGTCAAGGATGACCAGTTTTATGTGATCCGCGAGCGTGAAAATTATGAGACGTTGATCCGGGATGAAAATATCCCTGATTTTTTAGAATAGCCTGAATCAGTGATCGAATTAATAAAGTCTGGCCAGCAGGCCGGAACAGTTTTAGATAAATTTTTTAGATTGATGAACGCGCAAAATTTTAAATATCCCATACCTTTTGCCAAGATGAGTGGCACAGGGAATGATTTTATTATTATTGACCACCGGGAGCCTTTTATCGCTGAAGCAGACCAGTCTGAGTTTGCCCGCATTGTCTGCAGAAGAAAGTTTTCGGTTGGCGCCGATGGTTTGATTTTGATTGAAAACTCGGAAACAGCTGATTTTCGCTGGCAGTTTTATAATGGCGATGGCAGCAGAGCCGAGATGTGCGGTAATGGAGCAAGGTGTGCTGCCAGATTTGCCTTTGAGAAAAAAATTGCTCCGGCAGCAATGCGGTTCGAGACCACAGCAGGTGAGATTGAGGCCTTTATTCTGGACGGGACAGGTGAGTCAGTCAAGATACGTTTAACAGCTCCGGAGGATCTGCGCTTAAATATACCTATGAATGTAGGCAGAGTGGAACAGACCCTGCATTTCATTAATACCGGCGTGCCGCATACAGTGGTCCTGGTCAATGATGCAGGTGATGTCCCTGTGGCTGACTGGGGCAGGGAGATACGTTTCCATGAAACATTTCAACCTGCAGGAACCAATGCAAATTTTGTCCAGATGGTCTCCAATGATACGTTGATGGTCAGAACCTATGAGCGGGGAGTCGAAGGTGAAACCATGGCCTGCGGTACAGGTGCGGTTGCCTCGGCATTGGTAGTAGCATTACTTGAGCAGGCCAAGCCTCCTGTAACAGTCATAACTTCAGGAGGTGAAAAACTGACCATCCATTTTTCTTTAACAGGAGAAGAAAATGACAGGCAGCTTGACCTTGCTGCCGGCATTTTTTTAGAGGGGCCGGCCCATATTATATACGAGGGGCAATTGGGTCTGGATGGGCTGCGAGAATAAATTTTGTGCAGATTTTATAATACTGGTAAAGAGTAGTTCTAAACGCTGAAATATTTTTTCTGTCATATGGTGCAGGAATTTTGAATAATGATTGAAGGAGGAGTAAGAGGATGAGTATTTTCCGAGGAGCTTTTGTGGCAATTGTAACGCCACATATTGATGGACAGATTGATGAACAGGGGTTGATTGATCTTATCGAGTTCCATATTGCAAATGGAACCCATGGCATCGTACCTTGTGGCACGACCGGCGAGTCTGCCACCATGACCCATGAGGAGCATCACAGGGTGGTGGACCTGACCGTTAAAACAGTCAATGGCCGCGTCCCGGTCGTGGCCGGTTCCGGCTCAAACAGCACAGCAGAGGCAATCGACCTGACCAGGCACGCCAAGGATGCAGGAGTGGACGGAGTTCTCCTGGTATCTCCATATTATAACAGGCCTTCCCAGGAAGGGTTGTATCAGCACTATAAGGCAGTAGCCGAGGCAGTTGATGTGCCAATGATTCTTTATAATGTTCCCAGCAGGACCAGCTCGAATGTTTTGCCAGCCACCGTGGCCCGTCTGGCAGAGACTGATAATATTGTCGGGATCAAGGAGGCAAGCGGCTCCCTTAATCAGGTGAGCGAAGTTATCATGCTCTGTCCCGATGACTTCGCAGTTATGTCCGGGGATGATTTTACTTCCATGGCAACAGTACTGGTCGGTGGTACCGGAGTGATTTCCGTTACATCCAATGTCGCTCCCCGGGATATGTCCGACATGATGGAAGCTGCCCTGGCAGGTGATGTGGCCAAGGCCAATGAACTGCATTATAAG
>JAUXHH010000060.1 GCA_030621655.1 Desulfobacterales bacterium | reverse complement strand
GGGCAAAAATTATTTCCGGGCTGTCGCAACAGGAAAAGATCAAGAATGATCCACTGTTGGAAGCTCTCGGGTCCGGCATGCCTGTTGAAGAGGCCGGCGTCAGGGTTGCGGATGAAATAATTGGTGAATTCTATCGGATTAAGCCTGAAGAGATTAACAAACTAAGATTATCCGGCCTGAATGAAAAGGCAATGAACCTGGTTTTTATCCTTGCCCATGCCGGGAAACAGCAGCCGGAAGTATTGGTGGAGCAATACAGAAAACAGGGTAAAAGCTGGAGTGAAATTGCCCATAATTTAGGTTTTGAACCCGCTGCAGCAGGCAAACTGATCCAGGTTTATCCGGCCAGGCAAATAACTGAATAAATCATTGCTCTTGTAAAATAAGCATGGAGAAAGTCAAGCCCCCTATGCACCCACGCATGAAAAGAGAGCAGAAAACTGTAGAATACATGATCGGTATTCACTGCAGGGATCATCACCATACCAGGGGGGAACACCCCACAAGGGGGTATAAACTCTGCCACGAATGCAGGGAGCTTGTGGAATACACACGATTCCGGCTTAAAAACTGTCCGTTTCAGGAAAACAAGACAACATGCGGCAACTGTCCAATCCATTGTTATAAGCCGAAGATGCGAGAAAAAATACGTAATATCATGCGGTATGCCGGGCCCCGAATGATATGGCATCATCCCCTGCTTGCCATCGGGCACATGATTGACGGCAGGAAAAAAGAACCGGGGCCGAAGAAAGAGAAATGAATGCGTGGCTGAATAAAAAAAGTCTTCTGATAGTTGGATTGCATGTTGCTGTTATCGCTATAGGAATTGCAATGTTTTTAGGTTTCTATAAAAAGAACAATAATGTGTTGAAAATAGTACAATATCCTGATCCCATCCTGCGTCAAATTTCAGAGCCGATAGACCATATTGATAATCATATAGTTTCTTTAAGTAATCATATGATTGCTACTTTACATTATCGGACAATGATTGATTTATTTGCAAAAAGTTCAATACCGAGAGGTTTGGCCGCACCGCAGGTTGGCATATTGGAGAGACTGATTGTCTGCGGTTTAAACGGGGAGATTAAAGTATTGATTAATCCTCAAATACTAGCAAGGGAAGGGGTGTATGCAGCTAAAGATGATTGCATGTCCGTCCCCAAGGGTGACAATAAAATTATTAAACGCTCTGCATATATAAAGTTAAAGTATAAAGGGTTGGACAACAGGGAAAGAACCCTGATAGCAAGAAATCATGACGCAGCGTTACTGGAACATGAAATTGATCATCTGAATGGGGTGCTTAATATAGATTATTGGGCAGATGGTCATGCTTTATCATTGATTGCCCGTTGATTTGCTTTACAGCAATTATACGACCAGCCTGATGCTATTTGAATCAGTTTTTTGACAGGTCGGAACCTTCACCGGCATAATCAATCTCTTCTTAGCCCGCATTTCTCACAAACATTTCAGCATTTAATAGTGAATGGTGATAGCAATGCGGGTTAGAGGCAGGGAGAGGTTTTTTAAAAAAAATACTCAAACACACATAGTATAATCATTAGAACCTTTTCCCTGGCGAATAAGTTCAATGAATTTGTCTGTCAGGTAGGGGTCCCACTGACCAGAGTCTTTTTCCCTTTCAAATATATCGAGCGCAATGTTCTCACTCATTGCATCCCTGTATACCCTGTTGCTGGTCATGGCATCCCAGGCATCTGCTATGGCCACGATGCGGGCAAGGAGCGGGATGTTTTCGCCGTTCAGGCCGTCCGGGTAGCCTGTGCCGTCCCACCTTTCGTGGTGGGAACGCGCAATTGCTGCAAAGTGATCTGATGTTTCCAGGGAGTCTAATATCTCTGAAGTCAGCGTGGGATGCTTTTTGATGATCTCAAACTCGGAGTCATCCAGGTTGCCCGGTTTTTTTAAAATGTCATCCGGTATACCGATCTTGCCGAGATCATGCAGTAAGGCACCCTGGCTCAGGGACCTAAGTTCCTCTGTATCAAGGCCGAGATGCTCGCCGAGCAACATTGAGTATTTTGTGACGTTTAATGAATGGCTGGATGTATTGTCATCTCTTGCTTCCAGAGCTTTTGCGAGTGCGAACAGTATGCCCATGAGTTCTGACGGTTTCCGACCTGCTTTATTGCGGCTGTACAGTTTTATGTCTGGCAAAGCCTGCAACAGAACCAGGCTTTATCATACAACATGTAGTTATAGTAAAATTAAAGTATACACTATATAGCATACATATTTTATGATGGGCAAGAGGAAAATATAAAAAAAAGAAAAAACACGGTCTTTTTTCAGCCTGCTATGGAGAGGTCAACGTATCCTTTAGGGCAAAATTCGGCTTGACCAGTGTCAGAAAACAGGCAGAAGATATTCCGGCTGCGCCAAACACCATGCACATGACCATAATCTGGTATCGTGCTGCTATGAGAGGTGACACCCCGGATAATATCTGGCCGGTCATCATGCCGGGGATGGAAACAAGTCCCACGGCAAGCAGTGAATTGGTAATGGGGATAAGGGATGCCCTGAAAGCAATATTGCGTGCCTTTTCATATTCGACATCCCTGTCAATCTCCGCTTCCAGCCTGTCTGCGGCAAGGCTTACGCTGTTCATGGCATTGGCAAAGATCATACCGGCAAGGGGAATAAAATAGCTGGGTAAATACCAGGGTGCAAGATCTAAGACAAACTGGGTAACGAGAATCAAGGTTATACCCCCTCCTATTATCAGGGAAAGGAGGGCTTTCGGGTAGAGGAGCAGTTGTTTGTTTCTTATGGTGCGCAGGGAGATCCAGCTGGCGATAAAAACCATGACCGTCACAATTGTCAGGATGACCAAACCGCTATTTGAGTCAAAAATGTACGACAGGAAATATCCTATCAGCAAAAGCTGAACCAGCATGCGGGAAACAGCATAGAGACTGTTCCTGTATCCCTGCGACCAGAGGTGATGGATCACAATGACCGCGATAACAGGAATAAAAGCAAGGGCCAGGTTTATAACAGGAATTACTTGTATTGTGTTTTTCATTGGATGTGTGACCTGACAGAATTAAGGATTACAGCAGCGATATAGTGCAGCCTCACAAATGGACAGAGTATATCACGAGTGTGGAGAAAAGGATGCAATATTGTTATTGCGGGAGGATACTTTGGAGGAAGTCCCACATAAAAAAGCCCTGCTTTTTGCAGGGCTTTTTTATGTGGGATGTTGCTGAATATTATAATTTTACAACATTTGCAGCAGCGGGGCCTTTAGCGCCATCGACAATGTCGAATGAAACGCGTGCACCCTCATCAAGGGATTTAAACCCATCTGCCTGAATGGCTGTGTGGTGAACGAATACGTCTTTGCCACCATCTTGCTCGATAAAACCAAAACCCTTAGCATCATTAAACCATTTTACTGTACCTTCTGCCATCTTGTACTACTCCTTTATTACGGGTTCCTTTGGGAACCACTCATTAATAGGGCCCCGGTGAATCTCTGGATAAACCGGGTTGGCAGTCTTGTTATTGCAAGCCCTAAAAACAAAAAAACCGCACTTTCTTAATCGATAAGTGCGGTGTGTCTTCTGTAATTACTGACTACAAACATTTACTGCACGTGAACTTTGATAAACATAAACACTAATATAACTAATAGCAATATATTCTTTTAAATTGACAGATAAATAATACCACAACTCCAGTCCTGCCTGTTTTTCTTATGCTGTTCCAATTGAAATGTTTATTCTCATCCGCGTTTATTTAATTGTTTATTTACTTTATTAATAAGGTCATCACAGCATCCGGACACCTCGAAATTGAGGGTGTCGATGGTTTGCCCCCTGACAATGATGGAAGGTTTTTTGCCATGCGCGGGGCAGCAGATTGACGCTAAAGAGCTGTTTGTTTTTTCTCTGATATGTTTCAGAAAAAGAATATCCAGGGCATCCGTCATGTCGTCCGGCTGCACAATTTTTCCATTGATTTCAAATGAGATATCAACCATTGTTGCCTCCTGAATGCAGTCATTCCCCACCGTATATAAGAAGAAAAGCCGTTAGCAGATAGTATATAAGGTGCCACAATGTGGTATGCTTTATGTTTTATAGCACAGGGGTAGTGCCATAAACAACCTAAAAATAAAAACAGGGAAGTATTTCGGGCTATAAGAGGTGCGGATGGGTTGAATTATTTATTTTAATGTGAAGCGTTTGGAGGTGGACCGTTCTTCTTAATGTCGTCAAGCAGTTCCACAAGTTGTATGCCGTCAACAAGGTTAATCGGCCTGCCTATGGCAAAGCGGCGGGCATTTTTAGTGAAGATGCCGGTTGTCAAAAGAAAAATGCCGCTGGCCTGTTTTTCATGCATGAGGGCGGAAAGTTTTTTCACTTCCCGCAGGCCGACTTTTCTGTTCCGCCAATATCTGGACTGCAGGAGGTAGAGGTTGGCGCTTTTGCGCAGGACAAGGTCAACACTGGCATCAGAGGTATAGGGATCGTTTTCCATGATCTGGTATCCTGCCAGTCCGTAAGCTTCAGCAACCTTATCCTTAAATTCCGGCCATGAAAGATCCTGAATTGCCTTGATCTCTTCCCTCAGGTCATGCAGCTTTTTCTTCTTGTTGGACTTGAGAAACGAGAAGGTAGCAGGTGCCAGGAGAGCCAGTGCAACCACCGGCGCAAACAAAGGGCCGAGTGAAACATGGGCCTCATTGACAAGGGAGCCCTGATTTTCAAAGTAGGGGATACCGTATTGTAGAAAAAGATAAAAAGAAGCAGACAGACTGACACTGATCCACCAGGGAATCTGAGCCAGGAAATCAAAAAAATTTAAGTCTTTTCTCATGTAATTCTCTCCACTTGGAGTTGGGTCCTCATGGCAAAGGCAAATGGGCGGGGACCAGGCGCGGTGCGAAAAAAGCTGCCACAAAGTGGCATTGAAAACATGTAATATAGCATGTTGGAAAACACATAAACAATAAAAAAATTGTCCTGCCTTTAAAATAAACCGCAGAACCGGACATATGGCCCTTTTGCGAGGAGGCACAACTTTCTGAAAATCCTGTTGACACAAACCTTTTGCAAATGTAGTTTCATTTATTAAGCGTTTTTTACGGAAAGTTAAGGGTTTCAATGAGATAGCCCGACTGACAGCTTCATCGTAGCCGGACTACTTATAAACAGGTTGTTCGGCTTTTTTTATGGTTTTTGGAAAGTAAATTTAAATGGATTCACAATAATTAGTATTATGTCCTCAGATTTCTGAAATTTTAATAAATTTAGAGAAGCAACACTAACAATGGCAAAAGAAAAACCAGCGATAGCTCCAGCATATAAAATATATGGTTTTTTTCTTTTGGGGCTTACCACTGCAATTGCTTTTCGTGCACTTATTGTTCTTGACCATGTGCAGCCAACATGGGTTCGGCCTGTGTGGTATTTTGGCGTTCTCGGGAATTTTGTTTTTTTCTTTCACAGATTCAAAATTTCTGAAAAGCGAAAAAGAGCAGTTGCCGAGTATCAACTCATAGAGAAAATTGAATCCGGTGCAGTTCTCTCACCAGAGGATCAGGAAGTTATGGTTTATATACTCAGATCGATAAAGCTGTCCCCTGAGCATATAAATTATTTAACTATTTTTTTGTTTTCACTTTTGGCTATAGCGCTTGATCTGGCACTATCTTTTTTTGTGAACACTTAATATATTGCCACTGGCAATCTTAACTGGAGTAAAGTTGCCGGAGTCAATCCTGTTCGGATGTATCTTGACTTTCTTGTTAGGGAATAATTTATATAAAATCGAACTAGATAAACGGTTAGATTTGAGAAGAGTCAAGAGCAGATGAGCTACCCCCGTTTTCAATCTTCAGATAAATTTGTATCCCACCCCATAAACCGATCCAATCAACTCCTCATCTAGGCTCAACGCGGCAATCTTCTTGCGGAGTTTTTTTATATGGCTGTCAATGGTTCGGTCGCTGACAATTCGATGATCAGTATATATTTGTTCCATCAACTGGTCCCTGGAATAGATCCGTCCCGGATGGGCCGCCAGAAAACTGAGTAGTTTGAATTCCACTGCTGTGAGTTGAAGATCAATTCCGTGCAAAGATGCCTGATAACGAGCTTCATCGAGGATGAGTTCTTTGGCCTGAATGGTTGTTGCGCCACTTGTCCTTCGTAATACTGCCTTGACCCGGGCTACTACCTCACGGGGGCTGAAAGGCTTACAGATATAATCATCAGCGCCCAGTTCAAGTCCCAGCAACCTGTCTATCTCCTCCACCCTGGCTGTTACCATGATTATCGGCAGGTTGGAAAACGTACGTATTTCTTTACATATTTCCATGCCATCACGGCCCGGCAACATTAAGTCCAATACAATAAGATCTGGTTTGTTCTCCCTCACATAGGGAATAACATCAAGGCCATTATCAAGAATTGTTGGGTCAAAACTGGACTGTATAAGATAGTCTCTCAGTAATTCGGCAATTTTCTGTTCGTCTTCCACTATCAGAATTTTGGTCATGATTTCTCTCCAAAGGGCAGGGTCACCCTGATAGATACACCGCCAAACGGAGATGGTTCTGCCGCAATGGTCCCGCCATGGGCCTCAACAATATTTCTGCATATTGCCAGGCCAAGACCTGCGCCGCCAGAAGTTCTACTCCGGGAATTCTCCACCCGAAAAAGGCGTTCAAACAATTTATCAATATCTGCTGCCGGAACGCCTGGACTGCTGTCCTGGAAAAGAATTTCCGTTCCTCCGCCAGCTGTTTGACAACGGATACGCAACTCTCCATCTGCATCGGTATATTTCAACGAATTGCTCAGCAGGTTATCAAAGAGCTGGTGCAGTCGTTCATGATCACCAAAAAGATATAGTTCCCCTTCTGCCGGTGCATTTACCGTCAGGGTAATATTTTTTTTAGCAAATTCAGACCTGAACAGATCTACTGCATGGTTCAGAATTGCGGCTCCATCGACATTCTCTTTTCTATACGTCAAGGCACCTATATCAGACATGGAAAGCTGGAAAAGATCATCCACTAACCGGTTCAGCCGCATTACTTCAGAATGCAATGAATGAATGGCCTCAGGTGTAAATTGTCGCACATCATCCTGCAATGCCTCAATCTCACCGCGCAATACCGCCAGGGGTGTGCGTAGCTCATGGGATATGTCAGCTACCCATTGTCTGCGTCCCTGCTCATTCTTTTCAAGGGTCAGGGCCAGGCTGTTAAAATCCTGGGTCAACTGGCCTAGTTCATCTGCCGGCCCCTTTTCAAGTCTGGTGTCATATTTGCCGGCGGCAAGACGGTGGATCCCATCGGCCAACGCGTTTGTCCTGCGAACCAGTCTGCTGGCCAAAGGAAAGGATATCAAGGTGGCAAGAGCTGCAATAACTAAAAATATAAGAGTAAAGGATTTTTTCTGTTCCTGAACAAACTGCAATTGATGTTTGGCCAGTACATCTTTTTGGGGAATATGGCCAAGAAAACCAACCAGAACCGATTCGTGCTTTAAGGGAATCTTTTCCATGTTTGCAGGATATTGCCGAGGGCCAATCACCACATTGTTTTCCGCGTCCATCAGCACGACCCGGAACTCAAAGAGATGCTTCATCTCCTTCCGAAAGCTATGGCGTCGATTTTGTCCTTGTCGTAATTCACTTCCTGTGCCTGGTGGGTGGCGTCTATTTCTGAGTTCTCGGGGTGAAATGCCCTCCTCCAGAGGGTCAAACTGTTGGGGGCCCTCAGGGGTGGAGGCAGCCAGGAACTGACGCCAGAGCAGCGGGTTGTCTTGTAAAAACTTCCATTCTCCCTGAGCAGAGTATGCTTCCTGGAGATTTTGAGCAAGGGAATCCAATCTTTTTGACTCCACTGTATTGACATAGTTTAAAAAACCGCGATCAAAACTCCAGTGGATCAGAAAGAACATGCCGACAACCACAATGAGCACCGCGGCCAGCAATGTTGCAAACAATTTATATTTAATACTGATGAACACCGTTTTACCTCCTGAGTAATCATACTTCACATTCTGATTATATAACCAATCGGTTTGATTCCTAAAAATAGCTATAACCACCGAATAGTTACCTGATTATCATACAGGGGAGCTGCTTACCAGATTATTTTTTACTCTTCCGCCTCTTTCCTTATTTCTTCCACATTTCCTCCTTATTCAGTTGCTACATTGTTCATCAAGAGAGCAAAACATTTATTTAATTCAACCAATAATTAAGGAGAACACCATGAAAAAGAAACTTATCGTAGCAGCACTTGCAATTTGTATAATGACTGTTGGCAGTCTCACAGCTAATGCCTATCAAGGTAATAGAGGTGGATATGACCAGCCGGGCATGTCAGGATCTGAGTATTGCGAAAATGAATGGCGCGGCAAAAAACACCACAAACAGAATAGGCATGAAAAGGTAACCGAACTTCTTGGGCTTTCCGGCGAGCAGCAGGAGAAAATTCAGGCAATCCGCGAGGAAGAAAGAGATGCCAATCAGGCCCTGCGGGGAAAGATGCGGGAGTAACAAGAGCAGATGCGGCAACTAGCGGATGAGGCAACCTTTGATGAGAATGCAATCCGAACAATTGCCGAGAAAAAAGCGGAAATCCAAGTTGAGATGGCTGTTTCCAGGGCACGGATGCGCAGCCAGATACACGGAATCATGAGCCCGGAACAGCAGG